>NZ_BAOX01000276.1:0-6452 GCF_000813105.1 Rhodococcus sp. BS-15
GCACATAATCACACCACTGCCGCAGGCACTCAGATGGTCCGCGTCAACCGATCCGCCAGCAATCGGGAGAACTTCGCCGGGTCCTTGAGCTCGGTGCCCTCGGCGAGAAGTGCCGTCGCATAGAGCAATTCGGCGGTCTCGGCGAGGTGCGGATCGTCACTGCGATCCTCGCGGGCCTTCTTCAGTCCCGTCACCAGATCGTGGGTCGGGTTGAGTTCGAGGATGCGCTTGGAGGTCGGAACGAACTGTCCCGACGCCTTGTACATCTTCTCTAGCTGCGGGGAGAAGCTGAACTCGTCGCCGACGACGCAAGCCGGTGACGTCGTCAGACGCGTCGACAGGCGCACCTCCTTGACGTCCTCACCGAGTGTCTCGGTCAGCCACGTGAGTAGGTCCGCGAACTCCTTGTCCTGCTCCTCGCGCTTGGCCTCGGACTCCTTCTTCTCCTCTTCGGTGTCGAGGTCCACCTCGCCCTTGGCGATGGACTGGAACGACTTTCCGTCGAAGTCGGTCACGTTGCCGACCCACACCTCGTCGACGGAATCGGTGAGGAGAAGCACCTCGAGGCCGCGGGCCTTGAAGGCCTCCATGTGCGGCGAGCTCTCGATCTGCTGACGGGATTCGCCCGTCATGTAGTAGATCTGCTGCTGGCCGTCCTTCATCCGGTCCACGTACTCGGCGAGGGTGGTCACGCCCTCCTCGGAGTTGGTGGACGCGAACGACGCGATGCCCAAGAGGGTTTCGCGGTTGTCGCTGTCGGAGATCAGGCCCTCCTTGAGGACCGTTCCGAACTGCGACCACAGCGTCTTGTACTTGTCGGGCTGCTCGCTCTGCAGTTCCTTGACCGTGGAGAGCACCTTCTTGGTGAGGCGTCGACGGATCGCGCGGATCTGTCGGTCCTGCTGCAGGATCTCACGAGAGACGTTGAGCGAGAGGTCCGCTGCGTCGACGACACCCTTGACGAAACGCAGGTACTCGGGCAGCAGTTCCTGCGAGTCGTCCATGATGAACACGCGCTTGACGTACAGGTGCACGCCCGCCTTGCTCTCGCGCATGAACAGGTCGAACGGTGCCTGCGACGGAATGAACAGCAGCGCTTGGTATTCGAACGTTCCCTCGGCCTTGAACGGGATGACCTCGAGCGGCTCGTCCCAGGCGTGGCTGACGTGCTTGTAGAACTCCTTGTACTCCTCCTCGGACACCTCGTCCTTGGAGCGGGTCCACAGCGCCTTCTGCGAGTTGATCGTCTCCGTCTCGATCGTGACGGTGTCCTCGCCGCCTTCCTCTTCACTCTCGACGCGCTTCTCGACGTCGATGCGAATGGGCCAGGCGATGAAGTCGGAGTACTTCTTGACCAGTTCCTTGATCTTGCGCTCGGACGCGTAGTCGTGGAGGTGGTCCTCTTCGTCGGCGGGCTTGAGTGCCAGCGTCACCGACGAGCCCTGCGGGGCGTCGTCGACGTCGGTGATCTCGTAGGTGCCCTCGCCGGTGGACTCCCAGCGGGTAGCCGTGCTCTCGCCGGCCTTGCGGGTGAGCAGCGTGACCTTCTCGGCCACCATGAACGTGGAGTAGAAGCCGATGCCGAACTGGCCGATCAGCTCCTCGGAAGCAGCTGCATCCTTGGCTTCCTTGAGCTTCTTGCGGACCTCGGCGGTGCCGGACTTGGCGAGCGTGCCGATGAGGTCGATGACCTCCGAACGCGACATGCCGATGCCGTTGTCGCGGATGGTCAGCGTGCGGGCTGCGGCGTCGATGTCGATCTCGATGTGCAGATCCGAGACGTCGACGTCCAGGTCCTTGTTGCGGTACGACTCCAGGCGCAGCTTGTCCAACGCGTCCGAGGAGTTGGAGATCAGTTCACGGAGAAAGCTGTCCTTGTTGGAGTAGATGGAGTGCACCATCAGATCCAGGAGCTGACGCGTCTCCGCCTGGAATTCGAGCTGTTCGGTACTCAATGTCTCCCCTTCTAGCAGCAAAACCGACGCGAATATTCTACGGCAAGGCTACGGGTGAGCTGCGAAGACGTCGACGCCGCTACTCTGGGGCCCGTGACGAAGACGAAGTTCGTACTGGGAGCCACCGCAATGCTGAGCGGTGCATGGTTGGCGCGTGCGACGTGGGGCCTGCCGTCGCGATCGGTGCCAGACGTGTGCACATCACTCCCTACGCGGCCGGGTCGCCGCGCTATCGCGATCGCCGATTCCACAACTCCGACCCGAGTTCGAGTTACGTGCCGGGTCGCGGCGAGAAGGGACAGCAGAACATGTTCGTCTCGCTCGTCACCGAACGAGGCAAGGGCAAGCCGCAACGGCCGATTCCGCTGGCCCCGCCGATCGCTCCGGTGGATGCGGGTGAGCTCGCGGTCACCTGGTACGGACATTCGAGTGTGCTCGTGGAGGTCGACGGCTATCGCGTCCTCGCCGATCCCGTGTGGAGCAATCGCGTCTCGCCGTCCTCGGTGGTGGGGCCCGCGCGCCTGCATCCGACGCCGGTCGAGCTGACCGATCTGCCGCAGGTCGACGCCATCGTCATCTCCCACGACCACTACGACCACCTGGACAAGGCGACGGTGCAGAAGCTGGCCGCCGCGCAGTCGGCCCCGTTCGTCGTGCCGCTCGGCATCGGTGCTCACCTGCGCAAGTGGCGGGTGCCCGAGGACCGCATCATCGAACTGGACTGGGACGAGCAGACGAACATCGGGGGCCTCACCGTCACGTGCACCGAGGCTCGGCACTTCTCCGGCCGCGGTCTGACCCGGGACTCGACGCAGTGGGCGTCCTGGGCGTTCGCCGGTCCGGTTCGACGCGTCTTCTTCGGCGGCGACACCGGCTACACACCGAAGTTCGCCGAGATCGGCAGAAACTACGGACCCTTCGATCTGACGCTGCTGCCCGTCGGGGCCTACGACGTGCGGTGGCCGGACATCCACATGAATCCCGAGGAAGCGGTCACGGCGCACATCGATCTGACGGCGTCGGGCATCTTCGTCCCGATTCACTGGGCGACGTTCAACCTCGCTTTCCACCCCTGGTCCGAGCCGATAGTGCGACTGCACGCCGCCGCCCAGGACGTCGGAGTTCAGGTGGCGGTGCCGATGCCGGGGCAACGAATAGACGGCACACGAACGCTGCACGACGATCGTTGGTGGGCTCGGCTGGGCTGATCGGACCGGGTTTAAGCTGCACGCATGTCTATCGAGGCCGATGCGCAGCGGGATACGGGGCTGACCGAGGCGGAAGTGGCCACGCTCAGGGCCGAGGGAAAGTCGAACGACGTTCCGGCCCGCGCTTCTCGGTCGGTTCGCGACATCGTCCGCGGCAACGTGTTCACCCGAATCAACGCCATTCTCGGTGTGTTGTTGATCATCGTGCTCTCCACGGGTTCGGTGATCGACGGCATGTTCGGGCTGCTGATCGTGGCGAACAGCGGCATCGGCATCGTGCAGGAGATCCGCGCGAAGCGCACATTGGATCGACTGGCCATCGTCGGGCAGAACAAACCCCAGGTACGACGCGAGGGCACCTCGAAGCAGATCCCACCCGACGAGGTCGTGCTCGGCGACATCGTCGAACTCGGTCCCGGTGATCAGATCGTCGTCGACGGCGAAGTGATCGAGAGCGCAAGCCTCGAGATCGACGAGTCGTTGCTGACCGGCGAGGCCGACACGGTGCACAAACTCGAGGAAATGCAGGTGCTTTCGGGAAGCTTCGTGGTCGCGGGCAGTGGGGCTTACCGTGCGACGAAGGTGGGCCGTGATGCGTACGCGGCCAAGCTCGCCGAGGAGGCCAGTAAGTTCACCCTGGTCAAGTCCGAGCTGCGCAGCGGTATCGACAAGATCCTGAAGTTCATCACCTACCTGATGATTCCGGCCGGCGCGTTGATCATCTACAACCAATTGTTCTCCAGCGGACAAGCTTTGAAGCCGGCCCTCAACGGCATGGTCGCCGCGCTGGTTCCGATGGTTCCCGAAGGCCTGGTGTTGATGACGTCCATCGCGTTCGCGGTGGGCGTGATCAGGCTCGGTCAGCGGCAGTGCCTGGTGCAGGAGCTGCCTGCGATCGAAGGCCTCGCCCGCGTCGACGTGGTGTGCGCCGACAAGACCGGCACCCTCACCGAGAACGGAATGCGACTGTCGGAGTTGGTGCTGATGGACGAGCGCGATTCCGATTCCACCACAGCGGCTCTCGCGTCCCTGGCCCACGACGATCCGCGGCCCAACGCCAGTGTGCAGGCCGTCGGCGAGGCATATCCGGACGCACCGGGGTGGACGCAGACGGCCGTGGCCCCGTTCTCCTCGGCCAAGAAGTGGAGTGGGCTGTCCTACGGCGAGCACGGCAACTGCTGCTCGGCGCTCCGGACGTGCTGCTCGACGCCTCCTCCGACATCGCTCGTCGCGCCGAGGACGCCGGTTCCCATGGCCTGCGGGTGCTGTTGCTCGCCAGCTCGGACCGCTCGGTCGACGACGACGAGGCACCCGGCGCGGTGACTCCGCGAGCGTTGGTGATTCTCGAGCAGAAGGTGCGCGAGGACGCCCGAGAGACGCTGGAGTACTTTGCAAGCCAGCACGTCGAGGTCAAGGTCATCTCCGGCGACAATGCCGTCTCGGTCGGCGCAGTCGCCGGTTCGCTCGGCCTACCCGGCGGCGACGCCCCGATCGATGCGCGTGATCTGCCCGAGGACTCCGAGAAGCTGGCCGACACTCTGGCACACTCCACCACTTTCGGCCGCGTCCGGCCCGATCAGAAGCGGGCGATGGTGGGCGCGTTGCAGTCTCGCGGTCACACGGTCGCGATGACCGGCGACGGCGTCAACGACGTGCTCGCGCTCAAGGACGCCGATATCGGCGTCTCGATGGGCTCGGGAAGTGCGGCTACGCGAGCCGTCGCGCAGATCGTGTTGTTGGACAACAAGTTCGCCACGCTGCCGTACGTCGTGGGGGAGGGGCGACGCGTCATCGGCAACATCGAACGTGTTTCCAATCTGTTCCTCACCAAAACGGTGTACTCGGTACTGCTGGCGTTCCTGATCGGGCTCTCGGGCGTGGCATCGCAGATCTTCCACTTCGAGCCGATTCCGTATCCGTTCCTGCCACGGCACGTGACGATCGCGGCGTGGTTCACCATCGGTATCCCGGCCTTCGTGCTCTCGCTCGCGCCCAACAACGAGCGGGCGCGCAGTGGATTCGTCTCGCGGGTGATGCGGCTGGCCGTCCCGTCCGGACTGATCGTCGGCTCGTGCACGTTCGTCTCCTACCTGCTGGTCTATGCCGGCCCGAACGCGACCGAGACCCAGGTGACGCAGGCCAGTACCACCGCGCTGATCACCCTGATCATGATCGCGCTGTGGGTGTTGGCCGTCGTCGCGCGGCCCTACAACTGGTGGAAGATTCTGCTGCTCGGTGGGTCGATCGGTGGCTACCTGCTGCTGTTTGCGATCCCGTTCTGCCGCACCTTCTTCAAGCTCGATCCGTCCAACGTCGGCGCCACCACCAGTGCATTGATCATCGGCGGTATCGGCATCGCGCTCGTCGAGGTCGCCCATCGATTCGGATCGGCACTACGCAACAGACAGTACAAAACGTAAGCTGCCAGATGTTCGATCACTCTAGCGACAGGAGAGAGCCATGGGCTTCGCAGACAATTTGAAGGGCATGGTCGACAAGGGCAAGGACCTTGCGGCCGAGAACTCGGACAAGATCGACGACGTCGTGGAGAAGGCGGGGGACTTCATCGACAGCAAGACCGACGGCAAGTACTCCGACAAGGTCGACAAGGTTCAGGACGCAGTCAAGAAGGCAATTCCGGACAAGTAGGACCTTCCGGTCTCCTCGCGTCGATGATCGTGGCCGTCGGTCGTACCCCAGGGTGCGGCTGACGGCACAATCGTCGGGGTGGACGGACCGATTCTTCTTCTCGTAGTCATCTTCGCGATCGCGGTCGCCGGTTTCGCCAGGCGCATCGATCTGCAGGTCCCGCTCGTCCTGGTCACCGTAGGATCCATCGCCTCGTTCGTTCCCGGAGTGCCGCACGTCAGCCTGTCGCCCCAGCTGATCCTCGGTGTGGTGCTCCCGCCGCTGCTGTACTCCGCCGCGTTGGATTTCTCGTTCGTCAGTTTCCGGCGCAATCTCGGCCAGATTCTCCGACTCGGTCTGATCATGGTGATCGTGACGACTCTCGCCGTCGCTGGTTCGCCAATCTGTTGATCCCGGAGCTCACTCTCGGCGCGGCCTGGTGCTCGGTGCCGTCGTCGCCCCGCCCGACGCGGTGTCCGCGATCGCCGTCGGCCGCAAGCTCGGTCTGCCCGCGCGGATGATGGCCATCCTCACCGGCGAGTCCCTGGTGAACGACGCGGCCGCGCTGACCCTGTTCACCCTGGCCGTCGCGTCGGTGACGGGCAGTCGGATCGAATTGGGCTCACCGGTGCTGTTCTTCCTGTACGAGATCGTGGGCGGC
>NZ_BAOX01000275.1:0-6483 GCF_000813105.1 Rhodococcus sp. BS-15
CCACACCGAAGCCGCCGTCGACCTCGCCCGCATGGCAGACCTGCGGCCCGCAGGCGTCATCTGCGAAATCGTCAGCCAGAAAGACGAAGGCGCGATGGCCCAGACGGACGAACTGCGCGTCTTCGCCGACGAACACGACCTCGCCCTCATCTCCATCGCCGACCTCATCGCCTGGCGTCGCAAGCACGAGAAGCACGTCGTTCGCGTCGCCGACGCCCGAATCCCCACCGGCCACGGCACCTTCCGCGCCGTCGGTTACCAGAGCATCTACGACGAGGTCGAACACGTCGCGCTCGTCCGCGGCGACATCGCGGGCCCCGACGGAGACGGCAACGACGTGCTCGTTCGAGTGCACTCCGAATGCCTCACCGGCGACGTGTTCGGATCACTGCGCTGCGACTGCGGACCACAGCTGGACGCTGCCCTGGAAATGGTCGCCGCCGAGGAACGCGGCATCGTGTTGTACATGCGCGGACACGAAGGACGAGGGATCGGTCTGCTGCACAAGCTCCAGGCCTACCAACTCCAGGACGCAGGCTCGGACACTGTCGACGCCAACCTGCAGCTCGGCCTCCCCGCAGACTCCCGCGACTACGGAATCGGTGCACAGATCCTCGTCGACCTCGGCGTCTCCTCGATGCGGCTGCTGACCAACAACCCTGCCAAGCGAGTGGGACTCGACGGCTACGGCCTGCACGTCACCGAACGAGTACCGATGCCGTTGCGCGCCAACGCCGAAAACCTCACCTACCTGCGCACCAAACGCGACCGCATGGGCCACGACCTGACCGGGTTGGATGACTTCGAAAAAGGTCATTCCGCAGGCTCCACTCCTGCCGAAAACGGGGCCACCTCATGAGCGGCGAAGGCGAACCCACCCTGCAGCTCGCGGGCGCGAGTGATCTCAAGCTGGCGATCGTCGCGGGTCAGTGGCACGAGAAGATCTCCCAGGCGCTCCTCGACGGTGCACTCCGCAAAGCCGAGTCGGCGGGGATTCAGGACGTCACGGTCATCCGGGTGGCCGGAGCCATCGAACTGCCGGTCGTCGCGCAGGCGCTGGCCCGCAACCACGATGCCGTCGTCGCTCTCGGCGTCGTCATCCGCGGGGGCACACCGCACTTCGAGTACGTGTGCGACGCCGTGACGGCAGGACTGACGCGAGTCTCGCTCGACGAGGGCACTCCGGTCACCAACGGCGTGCTCACCACCAACGACGAGCAGCAGGCGCTCGATCGCGCCGGACTTCCCGGTTCGTTCGAGGACAAGGGTGCGCAGGCCACCGCGGCCGCGATCGACACGGCGCTGACTCTCAAACATTTGCGCCAACCCTGGACGAATCAGGAGTTCACGTGACCGCCACCGCACCGTCCGCCGAGTGGGACATGGTGGTGAAGTCGCGCAAGTCGGCTCGCTATGCCATCGCGACGGCGGTACTGCTCGTGGTGGCGCACTCCACCGTCGCCGTCCTGCTGCGAGTGTCGCCGACCGGGGTGTACTTCAGAACCGCCGACCAACTTGCGATGGCGGGCATCGGACTTCTGCTCGGAGGCCTCGCGCTCGTGCTGACCCGGCCGCGCATTCGCGTCGGGCCGGCCGGTGTCGCGGTACGGAACCTGTTGTCGGAGCGTCTGATCGAGTGGGATCTGGTGCATGGGCTGTCTTTCCCGGACGGAGCGATGTGGGCCAGGGTCGACATCCCCGACGACGAGTTCATCAACGTGATGGCCATCCAGTCCAACGATCGTGACCATGCGGTCGCGGCGGTACGACAGTTCCGCACCCTCGAACGCAAATACGCACCCGCCGCCTCCGTTCCGGACGTCGCGGTCGATCAGGACTGACGTCGTACCTCCGCACCGCAGCTGAGCTGCGGATGCGGAGAACGTCGGACCCGACGGCTAACGTGGATGTCGTGTCCGACCCCGCTACCTACCGCCCGGCCACCGGAACCATCCCGGTGGAGCCGGGGGTGTACAAATTTCGCGATCCGCACGGTCGCGTCGTCTACGTAGGAAAGGCCAAAAGCCTCCGCAGTCGGCTCAATTCCTACTTCGCCGACGTCGCCTCGCTGCATCCACGTACTCGCCAGATGGTCACCACCGCAGCGTCGGTGGAGTGGACCGTGGTGACCACCGAAGTCGAGGCCCTGCAGCTCGAGTACAACTGGATCAAGGAATTCGATCCACGGTTCAACGTCCGCTACCGCGACGACAAGAGCTATCCGATGCTGGCGGTGACGATGAACGAGGAATACCCGCGGTTGTTCGTCTACCGCGGACCCAGGCGCAAGGGCGTGCGCTACTTCGGCCCGTACGCGCACGCGTGGGCCATTCGCGAGACGCTGGACCTACTGCTGCGAGTGTTTCCCGCGCGCACGTGCTCGACCGGAGTGCTCAAGCGCCACAATCAGATCGGCAGGCCCTGCCTGCTGGGCTACATCGACAAGTGCTCGGCACCGTGCGTCGGCCGGGTCAGCGCCGACGAGCATCGCGCCACCGTCGAGGATTTCTGTGACTTCTTGGCCGGAAAGACGGACAAGCTCGTTCGTCAGCTCGAGAAGAAGATGCAGGCTGCATCCGAGGACCTGGATTTCGAGACCGCCGCACGTCTTCGAGACGACGTCGGTGCGCTGCGTCGGGCATTGGAGAAGCAGGCGGTGGTGCTCGGCGACGGCACCGACGCCGATCTCGTCGCCTTCGCCACCGATGCCCTCGAAGCTGCCGTCCAGGTCTTCCACGTCCGAGGCGGCCGCGTGCGCGGGCAACGCGGCTGGGTGGTGGAAAAGGCGGGAGAGGTGATCGAACGTCAGGACGAGGCCGATCTGCCCGCCCTGGTGGAGCAGTTTCTGACGCAGTTCTACGGCGAGCAGGCTGCCCTGTCCGCCCAGGCACCGGGCGGCGACGACGGTGGTTCCAATGCCGTTCCGAGGGAAGTGCTGGTTCCGGTCCTGCCGGACAACGCCGACGAGGTACAGGTCTGGCTCAGTGAACTCCGGGGCTCGAACGTGACCCTGCGGGTTCCCCAGCGCGGCGACAAGAAGGCATTGGCCGAGACCGTCGAACGCAACGCCAAGGAGGCCCTGCAGCAGCACAAGCTCAAGCGCGCGGGCGACTTCACATCGAGATCGGCTGCGCTGCAGGGCATTCAGGAGGCACTCGATCTGGATTCCGCACCACTGCGCATCGAGTGCATCGACATCTCCCACGTGCAGGGAACCGATGTGGTGGCCTCGCTCGTCGTCTTCGAGGACGGATTGCCCCGCAAGAGCGACTACCGCCACTACGCGATCAAGGAAGCGGCAGGCGACGGACACTCGGACGACGTGGCGAGCATCGCCGAGGTGACCCGTCGCCGATTCCTACGACACTCCGCGGACGGTTCGGCCGAGGGGACCGGGGGCGATCTGGCCCCGGAAGCCGCGTTGGATCCGCAGACCGGCAGACCGCGCAGATTCGCGTATCCACCCAACCTGTTCGTCGTCGACGGCGGTGCCCCTCAGGTGGCCGCTGCCGCGGCGGTACTGGACGAACTCGGCGTGACCGACGTTGCCGTGGTCGGTCTGGCCAAGCGGCTCGAGGAGGTATGGGTACCGGGGGAGGAGGATCCGGTCATCCTGCCGCGCACGAGCGAGTCGCTCTACCTGCTGCAACGGGTCCGCGACGAAGCACACCGGTTCGCGATCACGTTCCATCGCAGCAAGCGGTCGCGGCGGATGACGGCGTCTGCTCTCGATTCGGTTCGCGGACTCGGCGAGTCGCGTCGAACGGCGCTGGTGGCACACTTCGGTTCGGTCGCCAACCTCAAGCGTGCGACGGTCGCGGAGATCGTCGAAGTTCCCGGGATCGGAGAGACCACGGCCAAGTCGGTGCTGGCCGCGCTGGGTTCCGACACGGACGACGCCGATCTAGGCGATGATGGCACCGCAACTGCAACGACATCGGGCGAGAACACGGCGGAACATGCGATCGCACCGCGTGTGGAATCGGCGGGACAGGCTTCGTAGTGAGCGAACACCAGACACAGAGACATCCACCGTCCGAAGAGCACCTCGAACAGCCCTCCGCGGGGGAGTCGCGGCACGACGAGATCGAAGTGGCGTTGGTCACCGGCGTTTCCGGTGCAGGACTGCGCACTGCGGCCAAGATTCTCGAGGACCTCGCTGGTACGTCGCCGACAACCTACCGCCGGAGCTCATCTCCAAGATGGTCGATCTCGGACTCGAGTCCAAGCCCAGAATCGAGCGACTGGCACTGGTCATGGACGTTCGAAGCCGCCTGTTCACCGGCGATCTGGGCTGGGTCGTGAAAGAACTCGACTCCAAGGGCGTGCGCAACAGAGTGCTCTTCCTCGACGCGTCCGACGCCGTGCTGATCCGTCGATTCGAGTCCAACCGGCGCAGCCATCCCCTGCAGAACGACGGTCAGGACGGAACGTTGACCGAGGGCATCACCGCCGAGCGGTTGCGACTCGCCCAGGTCAAGGCGGCGGCGGATCTGACGGTGGACACCACATCCCTGTCCGTGCATCAGCTGCGGCGCAAGATCGAGACGGTGTTCGGTGACGCCGACACCACCGGCGTCGGCGTCACCGTGCAGTCGTTCGGCTTCAAGTACGGCCTGCCGATGGACGCCGACCTGGTCTGCGACGTGCGCTTTCTGCCAATCCGCATTGGGTGCCCGAGCTGCGCGAACACACCGGCCAGGACGCGGACGTCCGCGATTACGTGCTGGGGCAGGACGGGGCACGCGACTACCTGCAGACATACACGCATCTGCTGAATCTGACGATCGAGGGATACGTGCGGGAAGGCAAGAGATACATGACGGTGGCCGTGGGCTGCACCGGAGGAAAGCACCGAAGTGTCGCGATGACCGAGGCACTGGCCGCGATTCTCGCCGATCAGGGTGATGTGTCGGTGCGCGTGCTGCATCGGGATCTGGGTCGCGAATGAGCGAGGTCGACACCGAAGTACCGGTATCGGGCCCCAAAATAGTTGCGCTCGGCGGCGGTCACGGCCTGTACGCCACGCTGTCGGCGGCCCGGTTGCTCGGTCACGACGTCACCGCCATCGTCACGGTCGCCGACGACGGAGGATCCTCGGGGCGTCTGCGAGCCGAGCTCGGCGTCATTCCGCCCGGGGACCTACGCATGGCACTGGCCGCGCTGGCACGCTCGGACGAGCGAACGCAGCTCTGGACCGACGTGCTGCAGCACCGCTTCGGTGGCACGGGCGCTCTGGCCGGTCACTCGGTGGGCAACCTCATCCTCGCCGGCCTCACCGAGGTACTGGGCGACCCGATCGCCGCACTGGACGAGATGGCGCGGATGCTCGGAATCGACGGACGAGTGCTTCCGATGTCGCCGATCGCACTCGACATCGAGGCCGACGTCTCCGGTCTCGAGGACGACCCACGCGTGAGCCGCGTCATTCGCGGACAGGTCGCGGTGGCGACCACTCCCGGCAAGGTTCGCCGCGTTCGACTGCTGCCACCCGAACCGCCGGCCTCCGCGGATGCACTCGCCGCGATCGAGAAGGCCGACCTCGTGGTGCTCGGACCGGGATCGTGGTTCTCCAGCGTCATCCCGCACGTGCTGGTGCCGGATCAGCTCACCGCGCTGGCTCGCACCAGCGCGCCGAAGGTACTGGTGTTGAACCTGGCCCCAGAACTGGGGGAGACCACCGGATTCTCCGCCGAGCGCCATGTCCACGTACTCTCCCAACACGCACCGGATTTGGGAATCGACTACGTGTTGGTCGATTCCGCCTCGGTCCCGGAAGGCAGCAACCGCGAGCACGTGGCGCGGGCAGCGGCCCGGCTCGGTGCCGAGGTCGTCTACGTCGACGTTGCCGAAAACGGCACCCACGCACATCATTACGGCAAGCTTGCCGCGGCTCTCGGCTCCATCGTGTCGTCCACCGACGGCACCGCACCGACTGCCGCACGCAGAGAGGGGATCACTTCGTGGCCATGACAGCGGAGGTCAAGGACGAGCTGAGCAGGCTCACCGTCAGTCAGGTCAGTTGCCGCAAGGCCGAGGTGTCCGCACTGCTGCGATTCGCCGGCGGACTGCACATCGTGGCGGGCCGAGTGGTGGTCGAGGCGGAGGTGGACCTCGGGTCCATTGCGAGACGGCTGCGTCGGGAGATCTTCGAGCTGTACGGCTACTCCTCCGACGTGCACATGCTCGGAGCAGGCGGGCTTCGCAAGACCTCTCGCTACGTGGTGCGCGTCGCCAAGGACGGCGAGGCGCTGGCGCGGCAGACCGGTCTGTTGGACCTGCGCGGACGGCCTGTTCGCGGGCTGCCCGCGCAGGTCCAACAGACCGGTCTGCCGCGCCAGCGCCTCGCCGTCCTTGGCGACGCGCACCACGTAGCGAGAGGTCTTGCGAAGCCCGCCTGCTCCGAGCCATGTGCACGTCGGAGGAGTAGCCGTACAGCTCGAAGATCTCCCGACGCAGCCGTCTCGCAATGGACCCGAGGTA
>NZ_BAOX01000274.1:0-6550 GCF_000813105.1 Rhodococcus sp. BS-15
GCCGGCCTGATTCGCCCCCCGCGGCCCCGTCCCTGGCCTCGAGGACGGTCACCCTGCTGTCCGCGGGCGGCGTCCTTGCCGCCTGCCGCACCGGGTTCGTCGTCCAGCCGCAGACTCAGACCGATGCGCTGACGGGGGATGTCGACCTCCATCACCTTGACGCGCACGACGTCGCCGGACTTGACGACCTCGCGCGGGTCCTTGACGAAGTTGTGCGACATCGCCGAGACGTGCACCAGCCCGTCCTGATGCACACCGACGTCGACGAATGCCCCGAACGCCGCCACATTGGTCACGACTCCCTCGAGCGTCATGCCCGGCTTCAGGTCGGCGACCTTCTCGATACCGGCGGCAAAGGTCGCGGTCTTGAACTCGGGACGAGGATCGCGTCCCGGCTTCTCGAGTTCGGAGATGATGTCGGTGACGGTGGGCAGACCGAATCGGTCGTCGGCGAATTCGGCTGGGTCGAGTGAGCGCAGCAGTGTCGTGTTGCCGATGACCTCCCGCACCCCGACGCCGGCCTTGCCGACGATGCGCCGCACGACGGGATAGGCCTCGGGGTGCACGCTCGACCGATCGAGTGGATCCTCTCCCCCGGAGATGCGGAGGAACCCGGCGCACTGCTCGAAAGCCTTGGGGCCCAGGCGCGGAACGTCCTTGAGCGTGCTGCGGCTGGAGAACGGACCGTTCTGGTCGCGGTGCGCCACGATGCTCTCGGCAAGAGAGCCGGCGATACCGGAGACCCGCGAGAGCAACGGAACCGACGCGGTGTTGACGTCGACGCCGACGGCGTTCACCGCGTCCTCCACGACGGCACCGAGTGATCGGGCCAGCAGAGTTTCGGAAATATCGTGCTGATACTGCCCCACACCGATGGACTTGGGATCGATCTTGACCAGCTCGGCCAACGGATCCTGCAATCTGCGGGCGATCGAGACGGCACCGCGGATCGACACATCCAGTTCGGGCAACTCGCTCGAGGCGTAGGCGGAGGCGGAGTACACCGACGCTCCGGCCTCGGACACCACCACCTTGGTCAGATTGGCGGCAGGGAACTTGGCGATCAGTTCTGCTGCCAGAGAGTCGGTTTCACGCGATGCGGTGCCGTTGCCGATGGCGATCAATTCCACCTTGTGCTTGGCGGCCAGGCCGGCGAGGGTGGCCACCGCCTGATCCCACTTGCCCTGCGGTTTGTGCGGTAGATGGTGTCGAAGTCGACGACCTTTCCGGTGGCGTCGACGATGGCGACCTTGGTGCCGGTCCGGAAGCCCGGGTCCAGGCCCATGGTCGTGCGGTTGCCCGCCGGCGCGGCGAGGAGCAGGTCCTTGAGGTTGCTCGCGAACACGTCGACGGCGTCCTTCTCGGCGGATTGGCGCAGTCGCATGCGGGTATCGAGGGAGACGGTCACCAGCATCTTGGTGCGCCACGCCCATCGGACGGTATCGAGCAGCCACTTGTCGGCGGGCCGTCCTCGATTCGCGATCCCGAATTTGGTGGCGATTCGACCCTCGTAGACGCTCGGCACCCCGGGGGTCGGTTCGTCACGCTCGGGCTCGAAGCCGAGCGAGAGTATTTCTTCCTTCTCGCCTCTGAGCGTGGCGAGGATGCGGTGCGAGGGCAGGCTCGTGAACGGTTCCGAGAACTCGAAGTAATCGGAGAACTTGGCACCCTCTTCCTCCTTGCCCTTGCGAACCGACGCGACGAGCTTGCCGGACGTCCACACCAGTTCGCGCAGTTCACCCACCAGATCCGCGTCCTCGGCGAAACGCTCGACGAGAATCGCCCGTGCGCCGTCGAGTTGCTCCTGATCGAACTGAGCCGGGTCGGTGGTGGGGTCGGAGAACAGGGCGTCGGCGACGGGCTCGTGCCCCGCCTCCCGCGCAATCTGAGCCTTGGTTCGACGCTTGGGCTTGAACGGCAGATAGATGTCTTCGACGCGCGCCTTGGTGTCGGCCAGCATCAACGACTGCTCGAGCGCGGCGTCGAGCTTGCCTGTGAGCGGATGGACTCGATCACGGCGTCTCTGCGCTCGTCGAGCTCGCGCAGGTACCGCAGCCGCTCGTCGAGCTGACGCAGTTGCGTGTCGTCGAGGGTGCCGGTGACTTCCTTGCGGTAGCGCGCGATGAACGGGACCGTAGACCCGCCGTCGAGCAGCTCCACGGCGGCACGAACCTGTTCTTCACGAACGTCGAGTTCTTCGGCTATGCGCTTGTTCACAGATTTCAGAGCAGTGGTCACGGCGATGGACCCTACCGCTACTGTGGGACAAGTCGGTCAGCGGTTCAACGTGTGGGAGAGATACGCGGATGGTCAGGGGGTCTCGATTCCTGGCTGCAGCCTGCGCCTCCCTGTTGTTGGCCGGGTGCTCGGTTCCTCCCGACGATCAGATCGGTGACTCCGCCTCGCAGAACATGGCCGAGACGTCGGCATCGCCCTTTCCCGATATGGAGAAGGTCGACGGCGTAGCCCTCGAATCGCGTATCCCGATGGCGGTCGCGTCGGCCCAGGCCCGTGGTGCCGATGTCGATTTCGCGCTGTTGGATCGTCAGACAGGCTCGTATTACAGCAGCAACGCCGATGTTCAGGTCGAAACCGCGTCGGTGTCCAAACTCTTTATCGCCGACGAGGTGTTGTTCCGAGCGCAGTCGGAGAACCGTCCGGTCTCGGCCGACGACCTGGCCACCATGACCAGCATGCTCGAATTGTCCGACGACAACGCCGCGTACACGCTCTGGTATCGCTACGGCTCGTCCGAGATCGTGCGCACGGTCGCGGCTCGCTACGGCTTGACAAGCACCACAGCTCCCGGCGACGACCAGTGGTACAACACCGAGACCACGCCCAGCGACCTGGTCGGCTACTACGCGGGGTTGCTCAACGGCAGCGGCGGCCTGACGACTGCGTCGACGGACGTGGTGATCGGAATGCTGCGTCGTTCGGCACCGATAGCCGCGGACGGCTACAAGCAACATTTCGGGATCGTCGACGGTTTGCCCGGCGAAAGCGTGCACGCTGTGAAGCAGGGCTGGATGTGCTGCGTGTCCGATCGGTGGGTACACCTGTCGACAGGCACGATCGGTCTCGACAACCGCTACGTTCTGGCGCTGTCGTCACGCGAGGACATCTTCTACGCAGACGACATGGAACGCTATCCGGACACCGCCGTCGTCGACGTCAGCGACGACGCCAGCGCACTGCATGCAAGGGATACTCTCACCGGCTTCGTCTCGATGCTCTTCCCCGACGGCACCGTCAGCTGAATTCGTCAGTCCTGCAACAGGTCCGGACGACGCTCGGCGGTCCTGTCCAGTGATTGCTCTCGACGCCACGCAGCGATCTTCGCGTGATCACCCGAGAGAAGTACCGGCGGAACGTCGAGATCGCGCCACTGCGCGGGGCGGGTGTAGCTCGGCCCTTCGAGCAGTCCGTCGGAGAACGAATCCTCCTGGTGCGACTGCTGATTGCCGAGAACCCCTGGCATCAGTCGCACCACGGCCTCGGCCATGACGAGGACGGCCGCTTCGCCGCCGATGAGTACGTAATCGCCGATGCTGACTTCCTCGACACGGACGCGGCGCGCGGCGTCGTCGAACACACGTTGATCGATGCCTTCGTATCGGCCGCAGGCGAATACGAGATGCCGCTCGGAGGACCATCGCTCGGCTGTCCGCTGGGTGAACGGCACACCGGCCGGAGTGGGGACGACGAGGAGAGAATCGTCTGTCAGCACGTCGTCGAGTGCGTCTCCCCACACTGTCGGCTTCATGACCATTCCCGGTCCACCGCCGTAGGGCGAATCGTCGACGGCCTTGTGCACGTCGTGAGTCCACGATCGCAGATCATGGACCTCGACCGAGACGAGGCCGCGGTCGATTGCTTTGCCCAGCAACGCAGTTCGGAGCGGCGTGAGATATTCGGGAAAGATGGTGACGACGTCGAGGCGCACGATCTACTCCGGATCCAGCAGACCCTCGGGCGGATCGATCTCGATCGTCTTGTCGGCCAACGACACCGAGGTCACGATGGCCGCAACGAACGGCACGAGAATTTCGGCGCGGGTGGCTTCGCCGAAACCAGGACTCGGCGTGATGGAGAGCAGCTCCCCCGCTGCAGAGTGGAGGACCTCACGGACCGTTCCCACGACGGTGCCGTCGGTCAGGATCACCGTGAGGCCTTCGAGTTCGTGGTCGTAGTACTCGTCCGGGTCGTCGGACGGCGGAAGGTCGGTGGATTCGACGACGAACAAGATGCCGCGTAGTTGGTCGGCGGCCGTCTTGTCGTCGATACCGTTCAGACGCAGCAGAAGCCGCCCGGAGTGTTCCCGGACGGCGTCCACTGTGTACGAGGCCGGCTGCGCGTTCGATCGGGGCTTACGTCCCGAGAGAACGGTTCCTTCGGCGAAACGGTCGTCGGGGTTGTCGGTGCGAACCTCTACGACGACTTCGCCTTTGATGCCGTGCGACTTCGCGACACGGCCGATGACCAGCTCCATGATGGGTGTGTGACCTAGGCGTCCGTGTCGACCACGTCGACGCGGATGCCGCGACCACCGATTCCCGAGACGAGCGTGCGCAGCGCCGTAGCGGTACGACCGCCACGTCCGATGACCTTGCCCAGATCGTCGGGGTGCACGTGGACTTCCACGGTGCGGCCGCGACGGCCGGTGATCATCTCGACGCGAACGTCATCGGGATTGGCGACGATGCCGCGAACGAGATGTTCGACGGCATCGGCGACAACGGCACTCACTTCTCAGCAGCCTCGGCGGCCGGCGCGTCTGCCGTCTCGGTTGCTGCAGCGTCGGTGGTCTCCGCAGCGGCGTCGTCGGCCTTCGGAGCCTTCTTCTTCTTGGCGGTGGTGGCCTCGCCTGGGGCTCGGAGTCGGCCTGCGCCAGTGCGGCGTTGAACAGGTCGAGCTTGGACGGCTTCGGCTCGGCGAGGCGGAGGGTTCCCTCAGCGCCGGGGAGGCCCTTGAACTTCTGCCAGTCACCGGTGATCTTGAGCAGTGCCTCGACAGGCTCGGTCGGCTGTGCGCCGACGCCGAGCCAGTACTGAGCCCGCTCGGAGTTGATCTCGATGATGCTGGGGTCCTGCTTGGGCTCGTACGTGCCGATGGTCTCGATCGCACGGCCGTTGCGACGGGTGCGAGCATCGGAGATGACGACGCGGTAGTGCGGGGTGCGGATCTTGCCGATACGCATGAGCTTGATCTTGACAGCCATGTTCTGGTGGAGCCTTTCGAAAGTTGGTCACGGCGCAATTCAGCGGTTCGCACGGCATGCGAGCCCGGTTTTGCGTTGAGGGTTGTTGTGACCGCCGCGCGGTACGTAACCGGAAGACGGGCGAACAGCTGTTCATTGTGCCAGACGGGCAGCGCGATCGGTGAATCGGGCCTGCAGAACCACTCCTGTCACGCGAGCAGGATCACCAGGGCAGGGAGGGTGTTGTTCACCGAGTGCGCCGTGGTCGACGCGACGATCGAACCGGAGCGCATTCGTGCGATGCCGATCGCGAAGCCTCCCCACAACAGCACCACGAAGCGCCACCACTCGCGGTGCCAGATCGCGAACAACACCGCGGTGATCGCCAGGACGACCCATCGGTTGCCCAACCACGCCATGGGCATCGGCGGGTGCGTTTCTCCAGCGCTCCCCACAGCATGCCGCGGAACATCACTTCCTCGCAGATCGGCGCACCGAGCCAGATCCACACGGCCAGAGCGATTTTCCAGCCGACCGCAAAGTCGGTGACGTTGCCCAACGGCATCGGGTCGTCCAACTCGATACCGGACAACAGAATCAGCGCCAGCAGGAGGCCACCGACCACCGCGACGCCACCCCACGCCAACCCGGATCGGAGATGACCGAGGAATTCAGGGGTGGACCTGGGGAGGCCGAAGTCGACGACGGGGCCGTTGCCCCGAGTCATCGAGATCGCCACCGCCAGTCCCGTAGCAAGCAGGCTCGGAATCATGATGCCCACCACGAACACGGCCGAGGCGTCCGACGTCACAACGAGCCCGAGCATCAGGAATCCCACCAGGTTGAGCCCCAGCACCAACGCCGCGGCCGGTAGTCCCCACCGTTGACCGCTTCTGCGTTCGAGCGCGGCCTGCTCGGCTCGCCAGTAGGTTTCGGACAACCCCGATCCCTGCTGCTGAACGTGATTCATCGGTGCCATGCCGGCCCAGCTGGGACGGTCCGGATCGGGCTGTCCTGCATCACTTCTCGGATCGGTCACCGTCGGCCCGCCGGTCCGCTCGTCGTGCGGCCGCGCCGGTCGGTCACGCGTCCGCGCAGGATCACCAGATCCGGGTTGGACAGCACCTCCGGTCCCCCTCGCGGATCTTCGGAGTAGACGACGAGATCTGCGGGAGCGCCGTGCTCGAGCCCCTGCCGACCCAGCCACGACCGGGCGTCCCAGCAGGCAGCACCGAGTGCGTCGGTCGGCGAGAGTCCGACGGCAGCGAGTGCGGCGACCTCGTCGGCGATGCGGCCGTGCGCGATCGAACCACCGGCGTCGGTACCTGCGTAGAGGGGGAATGCCCGCCA
>NZ_BAOX01000273.1:0-6582 GCF_000813105.1 Rhodococcus sp. BS-15
ACGACAACGGGCGACCCTCCGAAGAGGATCGCCCGTTGTCGTGTGCTGTGAAACTTACTCGCTGTCGCTGTCTCCGGTGGCCTTGGCCAGGTCGACCGGGACCTCGTCGGGGACGATGATCGCCTTCTTCTCACCGCGGAAGGTGAACTTCGCGTCCTCACCTGCGCCTTCGCCGTCCCAGTTCTCGACGTCGACCAGGATGATCTGGCCGGCTTCGATCTCGCCGAAGAGAATCTTCTCCGACAACTGGTCCTCGATCTCGCGCTGGATGGTGCGACGCAGTGGCCGCGCACCCAGGACGGGGTCGAATCCGCGCTTGGCGAGCAACGACTTCGCCTTCTCGGTGACCTCGATCGCCATGTCCTTGTTCTTGAGCGCACCTTCGACTCGGTTGAGCATGAGATCGACCATCTGGATGATCTCGTCCTTGGTGAGCTGGTGGAACACGACGATGTCGTCGATACGGTTGAGGAACTCGGGGCGGAAGTGCTTCTTCAGCTCGTCGTTGACCTTGAGCTTCATCCGCTCGTAGTTCGAGCCGGTGCCTTCACCCGAGGAGAAGCCGAGGCCGACGGCCTTCGAGATGTCCGAGGTACCGAGGTTCGAGGTGAAGATGAGCACGGTGTTCTTGAAGTCGACCGTGCGTCCCTGGCCGTCGGTGAGACGACCGTCTTCGAGCACCTGCAGGAGGGTGTTGTAGATCTCCTGGTGTGCCTTCTCGATCTCGTCGAACAGCACGACGGAGAACGGCTTGCGGCGGACCTTCTCGGTGAGCTGGCCGCCCTCTTCGTAGCCGACGTATCCCGGAGGTGCACCGAACAGGCGCGACGCGGTGAAGCGGTCGTGGAACTCGCCCATGTCGATCTGGATCAGTGCGTCGTCCTCGCCGAAGAGGAAGTTCGCGAGAGCCTTCGACAGCTCGGTCTTACCGACACCCGAGGGACCGGCGAAGATGAACGAGCCCGACGGACGCTTCGGGTCCTTCAGACCTGCACGGGTACGACGGATCGCCTTGGAGACGGCCTTGACTGCCTCGACCTGGCCGATGATCCGCTTGTGCAGCTCGTCCTCCATGCGGAGCAGACGCGTGGTCTCTTCCTCGGTGAGCTTGAAGACGGGGATGCCGGTCCAGTTGCCCAGGACCTCGGCGATCTGCTCGTCGTCCACCTCGGCGATGACGTCGAGGTCACCGGAGCGCCACTGCTTCTCCCGCTCGGCACGCTGACCGACGAGGGTCTTCTCCTTGTCGCGCAGGTTCGCAGCCTTCTCGAAGTCCTGTGCGTCGATGGCCGATTCCTTCTCCCGGCGCGCGTCGGCGATCTTGTCGTCGAACTCGCGCAGGTCTGGCGGAGCGGTCATCCGGCGGATGCGCATCCGCGCGCCCGCCTCGTCGATGAGGTCGATCGCCTTGTCGGGCAGGAACCGGTCGTTGATGTACCGGTCGGCCAGTGTTGCGGCCGCGACGAGGGCACCGTCGGTGATCGAGACGCGGTGGTGTGCCTCGTAGC
Organism: Rhodococcus sp. BS-15; assembly: GCF_000813105.1. Taxonomy (NCBI): domain Bacteria; kingdom Bacillati; phylum Actinomycetota; class Actinomycetes; order Mycobacteriales; family Nocardiaceae; genus Rhodococcus; species Rhodococcus sp. BS-15. Next base: position 1,509 of record NZ_BAOX01000273.1, read on the forward strand.
GATCGCGCAGACCCTTGAGGATCTCGATGGTGTGCTCGACGGTCGGCTCGCCGACCTGGACGGGCTGGAAACGACGCTCGAGTGCGGCGTCCTTCTCGATGTACTTGCGGTACTCGTCCAGGGTGGTGGCACCGATGGTCTGCAGTTCGCCACGAGCCAGCTTGGGCTTGAGGATCGACGCTGCGTCGATGGCACCTTCGGCGGCACCTGCGCCGACGAGCGTGTGCAGCTCGTCGATGAACAGGATGATGTCGCCGCGGGTGTTGATCTCCTTGAGCACCTTCTTCAGGCGCTCCTCGAAGTCACCGCGGTAACGGCTGCCGGCCACGAGCGAGCCGAGGTCGAGGGTGTAGAGCTGCTTGTCCTTGAGCGTCTCGGGGACCTCGCCGTTGACGATGGCCTGAGCCAGGCCTTCGACGACTGCGGTCTTACCGACACCGGGCTCACCGATGAGGACGGGGTTGTTCTTGGTACGACGCGAGAGCACCTGCATGACGCGCTCGATTTCCTTCGCGCGACCGATGACCGGGTCGAGCTTGCCTTCGAGCGCGGCCTGGGTGAGGTTGCGTCCGAACTGGTCGAGGACCAGCGACGTGGACGGGGTGCCCGCCTCGCCGCGGCCGCTGCCGCTCTCGGACGGTTCCTTGCCCTGGTAGCCCGACAGCAGCTGGATGACCTGCTGGCGCACGCGGTTGAGGTCGGCTCCGAGCTTGACCAGGACCTGAGCTGCGACGCCTTCGCCTTCGCGGATCAGTCCCAGCAGGATGTGCTCGGTGCCGATGTAGTTGTGGCCGAGCTGCAGTGCTTCACGCAGGCTGAGCTCGAGTACTTTCTTGGCGCGCGGGGTGAACGGAATGTGACCGGACGGAGCCTGCTGACCCTGCCCGATGATCTCCTCTACCTGGCTGCGTACTCCTTCGAGGGAGATGCCCAGCGACTCGAGAGACTTGGCAGCGACGCCTTCGCCCTCGTGGATGAGGCCGAGCAGAATGTGCTCCGTGCCGATGTAGTTGTGGTTGAGCATCCGGGCTTCTTCTTGAGCCAGGACGACAACACGCCGCGCGCGATCGGTGAACCTCTCGAACATCGCTCTCCCTCACTTCTTGGCGGGTGGTAGCTCGCCCACCAGTTCTTCTAGCGCCGCAGTGTCCAACACGCCGGGTCGCTTGTGCATTTGAAGGTAAGACTGGTTCTCACTGTAGTTGGCCGACGTTACGAACGCCGACCCTCCACCCCTGAAATGCTGCGCAACGGCCCACGAATGCGGACTGCCTTGCCTGCTTACTGTTCATAACGCAGGCACTATGCAAAACGTTTCCCGTTCACTGTCCGCTGCTGGCGAACAGCCCTTCACCGTTCGATCAGGCCTGAGACGGCTTGACGATGGGAAACAGGATCGTTTCGCGGATACCCAAGCCGGTCAGCGCCATCAACAGACGGTCGATTCCCATGCCGGTTCCGGTGGTCGGCGGCATGCCCTGTTCCATCGCGGCGAGGAAGTCCTCGTCGAGCACCATGGCCTCGTCGTCGCCTGCGGCGGCTTGGCGCGCCTGGTCCTCGAAACGCTCGCGCTGGATGATCGGATCGACCAGCTCGGAGTAGCCGGTGGCCAGCTCGAACCCACGGACGTACAGGTCCCACTTCTCGGTGACGCCCGGCTTGCTGCGGTGCTGACGCGTCAGCGGCGACGTCTCGACCGGGAAGTCGCGGACGAACGTGGGCTCGGTCAACGCGTCGCCCACCTGGTGTTCCCACAGCTCCTCGACGAGCTTGCCGTGGCCGTAGATCGGGACGCCGTCCTTGCGCGGCACCTCGACGCCCACGTTGTCGGCGATCGCGAGCAGCTCGTCGACGGTGGTCTCGGGGGTGACGTCGAACCCGAGCGATTCCGACAGCGACGGGTACATCTCGAGCGTCGTCCATTCGCCGCCGAGGTCGTAGGTGGTGCCGTCGGGCAGCGTCACGACCGTGGATCCGAGGGCGGCCATGGCCACTTCCTGGACCAGCTCACGCGTCATTTTCGCCGAGTCGTCGTACGTTCCGTAGGCCTCGTACGTCTCGAGCATCGCGAATTCCGGCGAGTGCGAGGAGTCTGCACCCTCGTTGCGGAAGTTGCGGTTGATCTCGAACACCTTCTCGATACCGCCCACGACGCAGCGCTTGAGGAACAGCTCCGGCGCGATACGGAGATAGAGGTCGGTGTCCATCGCGTTGGAATGTGTGACGAACGGCCGAGCCGCCGCGCCGCCGTGCAGCGTCTGCAACATCGGCGTCTCGACCTCGAGAAATCCACGACGCTCGAGGGCGTTGCGCAGTTCCCGAACGACGGCGATGCGCTTGCGGGCGGTCTCACGCGAGGTCGGGTTGGTGATCAGATCCAGGTAACGCTGCCGGATCCGCGTCTCTTCGCTCAGTTCCTTGTGCGCGACGGGCAGCGGACGCAACGACTTCGACGCGATCTGCCAGGCGTCGGCCATCACGCTGAGCTCGCCGCGTCGGGAGCTGATGACCTCACCGTGCACGAACACGAAGTCACCGAGATCGACATCGGACTTCCACTCCGCGAGTGCGTCCTCGCCGACGCCCGCCAGACTGATCATTGCCTGCAGCTGGGTGCCGTCGCCCTCCTGCAGAGTGGCGAAGCACAGCTTGCCGGTGTTGCGGACGAAGATGACACGGCCGACGACTCCGACGATCAGGCCGGTTGTCGTATCGGGTTCGAGTTCGGGGAACTCGGTGCGGATCTCGAGCAGCGAATGGGTCCGCGGGACCGACACCGGATATGCCTCGACCCCGCGCTCGAGCAGCGCGGCGCGCTTGGCACGACGAATCCGTAGTTGCTCCGGGGTGTCGTCGGCAGGCTGGGTAGAAGCTGTATCACTCACGCGCAGACACTTTACAGTCCGAGCGTGTAAGGACTGTCAGTGCGCTGCGACGGCCTCGGCCTCACGGACGCAGTGCTTGGCCTGCGTCAACACACCGAGCAGCCCAGCCGACTTCAGCGCCTGATAGCCGCCGACCAGATCGGTTGACTTGTGCAGACCCAACAGCTTGAGCGACGCGGCGGCGAGCGAGGAGGTGTAGCCCTCGGAGCAGATCACGATCCATTCGACGTCGTGGTCGACGGCGATCGCCAGGCGCGCATCGCTCGTCGGGTCCAGACGCCATTCGAGGACGTTGCGTTCGATAGCGAGTGCCCCGGGCAGCGTTCCCTCCACGGCGCGTTGTGCCTGGGGGGCGGATGTCGACGACGACGGCTCCGCGGGCGATGGCGTCGCGCAGCTCGAAGACGGTCATTCGATCGATGGTCTCGCGTGCGGATTCGAGCATTTCGACGATGGTCATGCGCTGGCCTTCTCGGGTTCGTCGGTGAGCTCGCTACGGGTGCGGCGCAGCGTGGACCGTTCGGTCACTTCGTAGTAGGACATCGCCGTCAACGGTGGCGAGTAGGCGTGCACGCTGAGGGTGGGGCCGGCCGTGTCGGACGCCGAATCGTGCATCACGTCGTGAACCCAACCGAGCGGGAACGACGCCTGATCACCGGCGTCGAGGCGACGTTGCTTCAGTCCTGTTCCGGCCCAACGGTATTCGAGAAGCGAGCCGCTGAGAACGGTGAGCGCACCGAGCGAGCCGGCGTGATCGTGCAGTTCGGTGGATCGATCGGGAACCCAGCTGATCAACCAGACGTCGAGGTCGTCGTCGGAATGCAGTCGGGCGGCCCAACGCTCGTCGGTCGGCCAGCGACCGCCGCCGGGAAGCAGGTGATCGAAGCGGCCCTCGAGAACGTCGGATGCGCCCTGGTCGGTGATGCGCAGCAGGTCGGGTGGACGCAACCGGGTCGGAAGCGTCGAGACCGAACGCGACGACGATCGGGTACGGGAGGGTGCAAAAAGTACAGGTGTGGAAAGCATGAAGCTCTACTCCAGGGGTGTGTTACGAACGAGGCAGGGTTCAGCCTCGACAACACTCCTGGGTGGCCATGCACGTCATCACGCCGAGAATTCTGACACACGGCACCGCGAAGCGCTAGTCGTTCACCGCGGACGGCGTTTGGCCATGTTGCGTTCGTAGACCAGGCGCAGCCCCTCGAGCGTCAGGTCGGGTTCGTGGTGCTCGATGGTCGTCGACTCGGGCAGGATCAGCGCCGCGATGTCTCCGGTGCCGATGATCGCGACGTCTGCGCCCGTCACCTCGGGGACCTCTCGTCGAATTCGCCCGACCAGGCCGTCCACCAGACCGGCGAACCCGAAGATGGTGCCCGACTGGATGCACTCGACGGTGTTCTTGCCCAACACCGACCGCGGACGGATCATCTCCACCTCGCGCAGCGTGGCGGTGCGAGTGGACATGGCCGACGCCGACATCTCGAGACCGGGGGCGATGGCACCGCCGAGAAATTCGCCCTTGGCCGAGACGACGTCGACACAGGTGGTGGTTCCGAAATCCACCACGATGCACGCCGTGCCGTAGAGGTCGTGTGCGGCAAGGGTATTGACGATGCGATCGGCACCGACCTCCTTGGGATTGTCGACGAGCAACGGCACGCCGGTCCGCACACCGGGTTCGACCATCACGTGGACCACGTGATCCCAGTAGCGCGCGAGCATCGTCCGCATCTCCCGCAGCACCGACGGCACGGTCGACAGTGCAGTCACTCCGGTGATCCGTTCGGCGTCCTCTCCCAGCAGACCGCGCAACATCAGGGCCAGCTCGTCGGCCGTCACATGCGGGTCGGTTCGAATTCGCCAATCTCGCAGCAGTTTCGAGTGATCCCCCGTGCCGGTGAACAGGCCGACCACGGTGCTGGTGTTGCGCACATCGATCGCGAGGAGCATCGGATCAGACCAGCACGGAATCGGCCCGCAGGTCGCGCGGCGTGATCAGACCCGAGCCCGCAGGCGCATGAGCCGGATCGCTGCCGAGTTCGACAGGACCGTTCTTCTCGTCGACGAACACAACCCGCGGTGCGTATTCGGCAACCTCCTGCTCGTTCATCACTCCGTAGGCGATCAGGATGACCAGGTCACCCGGGTTCACCAGATGCGCTGCAGCTCCGTTGATTCCGATGACACCG
>NZ_BAOX01000272.1:0-6613 GCF_000813105.1 Rhodococcus sp. BS-15
AATCCGCGCGCACCTGACGAATGCGCGCGCGTTTGCGCCGCCGATCGAGCTCAGGCAGGGGCGAGGAATGCTGCCAGCGCGTCGGCGTAGGACTTCACGTCGGCAGCTCCCATCAATTCTCGCGATGAGTGCATGGCCAGCTGAGCTGCGCCGACGTCCACCGTCGACAGGCCGGTGCGCGACGCGGTGATGGGTCCGATGGTCGATCCGCACGGCAGATCGGCGCGATGTACGTAGCGCTGCAACGGAACTCCGGCCTGATCGCAGGCGAGCGCGAAGGCACCCGCACCCGCGGAATCCGTTGCGTAGCGCAGGTTCTGGTTGACCTTGAGCACCGGTCCCCCACCGAGTTCGATGCGGTGTGCGGGCTCGTGCCGATCCGGGTAGTTGGGATGCGTCGCGTGCGCCATATCGCCTGATGCACAGATGGATCCGGCCATCGTGCGCAGGAACTCCTCACGCCCACCGCCTCGTCCCAGCACGATGCGCTCGAGCACTGTGTTCAGCAGATCCGAGAATGCGCCACGGTCGGACATGCTGCCGACTTCCTCGTGGTCGAACAGTGCCAGCACCGGAGTGACGGCGGTCGGATTGTCCACTGCGGCAAGCAAAGCCTGGGTTCCGGCGTAGCAGGTTCCTTGGTTGTCCAGACGGGGCGCACTGACCAGTTCGGATTCGACGCCCACGACGGCACTGGGCGCGAGGTCGTGCGTCATCAACTCCCAACCAGTACCGAATGCGGGTCGACGCCTTCTCGCACGGCAACGTAGGCGATGAACGACTGCGGTGAATTGCCCACGCCCCAAATGGCATTGACGTGTCGCTGCGGATCGAGGGTGACGCCCTTGCGATCCTCGGACAGGTGGATTGCCAGCTGCGGAACTCGCAGAATGGGCTCGTCTACCTTCACCAGTACCTCGCGGGCCGTGTTGCCGTCGCGCACACTCAACCGACCGGAGATACCCAGATCGCGATCGAGCCAGGAGTTGAGCCAGGCACCGCCGTACGGTTCGAGGCCCACCATCTGCCAGCCCGCTGATTGCAGATCGGGATGCTGCTTCACGCGGAGGTTGGGGCTGTCGGTGTGCCCGCCGACAATGCGGAAGGGACCGTCCTGCTCGGTACTCCACGCGACGAGTGATCCGCCTCGAACGAGGTAGTAGCGGCCTGGCTCCGTCGGCCAGGCATCGGCCTCCTCGAGGCGTACGAAACCGGCGTCCTCGAGCTGCACCGACACCGTCCGACACACGTGAAACGGGGACGGCGAGACGTCGACGAAGTTACAGAGACCGGTTGCAGAAGCGTTGGACGGCATGGGAACCATTGTGGCAGCCGCCGCGTCGAACACCTCGAGAGCACACACCGACCGGGGGGACGACTTCATGAAATTTCATTCTTTGCCTGACTACGGCGCAGTTCATGCGACCACATTCGCCATCGTGCGGATGAAGACGATCGAAGCATTTCGCAAGCGTGGGGTGGTGGTTCACCGCGAGGACGCGACAACTTTGGCGGTGGGCTCGGGCGTTCGCATGTCACTGAACAATTTGTTCGCCCGGTGCTCCGGGGTGAGTCGATCGGCGTGGGACGGCATCATCGCCGGCCATGTCGACCTCATGATCGAGACGATGCGTGAGGCGGATCCCACGTTCTTCACCGGATTGTCGGACGACGAATTCCACTCGAGGCTGCGCGAGCGCGTCATCGCTCCGTCCGCCCTGGCGGCTATGGGTGAGTGCGAGTACGAGTATTCCGTCCCACTACTCGACGTGCCGGGCGCACCGCGACGGGTACTGAACCTGTCTTCTCCGAATCGCGCTGTGACACTGGCAGATCGGCATCTCGTCGGCCGAGACCTGAACGCCGCCTGGGCAGCCGGCCGAAGGAACACCGCAGCGCTGAAGTTCGAGGACGGCCGAATTCTCAGCAGAAACAGCATCGACATCGAGGTCCTCAGCGGTGATTCGATCTACCTCGCGTCGAAGGTTGCCGATATGACCAAGCTGACCTCCGCGCACCTCGGCGAATGTCTGTACGGCGTATTGTTCGTCGTTCCCAATGCCTACGAGTTCGTTTTCCACCGGCCGCGCAACGCCGACGTGGCGCTCGCGGCAGCAGCCGAGCTCGCCGAACTGGCCGACGTGTTCTCGCGCGACACACCGAGCCCACTGTCGCGCTCGGTGTTCTTCTGGCGAGACGACGAGTACTGCCAGGTGTTCGACGGGATCTCGATCGAACCCACCGGCATCTTTGCGTCGACTGTGAACGAGCTGCGAGAGTGTGCGGCCTGACGTAGATCACCTGCTGATACGTATTCGGGATCAAGAGCTCCGGCGGAGTTGGACATCGACGTCCGTCGTGTCCGTCCGCGTTGTCGCGGCGGCGACTGCGCAGGGTTCCTCGGGCCGCCGCGTACGCATCAAGGCTCGCGCGCCACCGATGAGGTCCGACAGTACGGCGGGGAGGGTCGCGGTCGAGCGGGCCGAGGCGGCCGTGACGTTGCGGGCTGCCATCGCGCGCAGCGCATCGGGGTCGTCGAGCAATGCCCGAATCGATGCGATGTCGGAGGGATCGAACACCGTCACGCCGAGTTCGCGGATCTCGCTCAGCACCGGATAGGGCCCCGCCGCAATCGGCTTCCCGGCCGCGGCGGCCTCGAGTACCGGCAGCCCCCAACCTTCCCACGACGACGGCAGCACCACGAGATCGGCGGCGGCGTAGAGATCAGCGGAACTGTCGCTGAACCCACGATGGATCGGCACCCGGGGTGGTCCGTCGCACAGGTGGTTACGGATCGGTCCCGCCGGATCGGTCAACCAGTAGTGCGCCCGACGGCCGGGGCGGTCGAGTGATTCGTGGTGTTGTCCATGTCAGGCCTTTCTGAATCGGATGATGCCCCCGGTGTCGGGTTGCAACTCGAGTCAGCCATCTACGGCCGCACACCACCACCCCCGTCAACACGAAACCGCTGATCAGAGGCGAGTTCGACTATCCGGACCGGACGCCGGAGGTTCCGGACCGGAATCTGCTTCGATGCCCGATGCAGCTCATGCCGTCGACGGCGAGGACGACTTCGTGATACTCGAGGACGTCGGCGAGACGACCGTCTGGGGCAACCCGCGCGAGCGCCTCGGGATCGGGAATCGCTCGGTGTGATCGACATGGAGCGCAGCGCGAAGGTGTCGAAGTATCGCTTCGAAACTCGGGGTGCGCCGGTGGCAGGGATCGAAGGTGGTCGGGCAAGGGGATCGGTAGCGGCAGGTAGGCGTGCGCAGCTCTATGGCGACGACTGACGGGGTAGAGCGATGGGAGCAAACACGCGGAAGTGGACCACCCGACAATTGGGCGGGCGGTGCCGAAACGGACAATCAACGACGAACGCCCGCACTTCCGCGAGGGGAGTGCGAGCGTTCGAGTGTCGAGAGGCCGCGCTATTCGGGCGGCGGGACGGTGGGTCGTCCCGCTGCGGCGTCGCGAATCCACTGAGGTACCTCACGCCCGTTGCGTTCACGGATTGCGATCGATGCGCGAGCGGCGGCCGCGGCGACTTCCGGACGCCCGGCTTTGATCTTGCGTTCCTCGGTGGTGGTCATCGCGGTTCCTCCAGCTCATCGACTCGATTGTCAGTGTCCTCGTATTCAGAGGGTTGCGCCAGTGCGCGTCGGAGGGCGCGATCGGCAACGGCAACGAGAACGTCCTGTTCTGTTCTGGATATGAGTGGCGAATCTGTGACCGCCCCGTAGATATCCCACCCCAGGGCAGCTTCGGCGTCGTCCGTGCTGACTGTGTGGTCGAGGCACCAGGTGATCCGCTGCCAGGCTTGCGCGCGTTTGTCCGCCACGGTGCGTTGGCGGACGGTCAGGGCGACGCCGACGACGGCGAGGGCACCGACGATCAGGGTGACCCACTGCTTGAGCGGGCATCAGGGGCGTTCCTTCCAGGTGGGGCGGGGTAGGTGGCCCCGGTGCCGGGATATGGCACCGGGGCGGTCGGTTACCGGCGTGAGCTTCCGCGGATGATGTCGCCTTCGATGTAGGTGAACCCGTCTCCGCGGCCGTCACGGAGTGCGAAGTGGTAGTCCGCTTGGACCCAGACGGTATCGAAGTGTCCGGCGTCGGTGAGGGTGCCGAGTAGGTCGCGGTCGGCTCCGTTGGGGAAGAACGCGACTCCGGACGAGGGCGGGTAGTAGCGGTTCAGGGTGTCGATCAGGGATTCGACGCTCCGGCAGTCGGCGGCCGCGTCGAGGGCCTTGTCGTAGATGGTCCAGTAGTCGTCGTTGTCGTTGGTGGTCATCGCTTGTACTCCTCGGTCGGGTCGGTCGGATTGGGGGTGGTGAGCGGGCCGGGTCAGTAGTCCTCGTCCCGGTGCTCGCCTGCGTAGGTGGGGTCGAAGTCGGCGGGTGCGTGGGCCGGGTAGCGGCGTCGGAGATCGTCCTCGAGGTCGAGGCGGTCTTGCCAGTGCTTGTCGCATCTCGGGTGCGCGACCCCGGTTCCGGACAGTGCGTCCCGGTATTCGACGTCACCGGTGCAGTTGGGGCCGTCCGCGATGCAGGTAACGGTCTCGGTGTTCGTGGTCTCGGTCATAACTGTTGCTGCCCTTCGGAACTGGTGACGGGTCGGTCTTGCGTCCTCCCCACGTTTTTTCGCCGTTTCTGGCGTGAGGAGAGAAGGCAGTGCACGGGGACGACGGGGCAACCCCTCGTCTCGGACAGTTTTCGCGGGAGCGCAGCGACTGCGGGACGAAAAGTGTTCGGAGCCTTGGCCGTAGCGGAGCGGAGCGAGGGGTTGAGGCGGCGGGCACGGGTGATGCAGTATCGCCGGGAGCCAGATGTGCGACAAGAAATTCGATGTCTTTTCACGGTGCGGAGCGCAGCGGAGTTCGGTTCGGGGGACGCCCGCAGGGTGGCCGGCACCGCCGACAGGCGGAGCACCGATCGCTCGTCGACCTTCGGATCTGGCCACCTCCCGGTTGTGGAGCTCGGCGGGTGATTGTGCGGGAGCGACGCAGACCGACCACGTTCAGTGTCGCGGTAGCGCTGGAAGTCGTTGGCACATCGCGAAAGCACTGCATGGTGCGACATCGATGGACAAATGTTTCGTAAACGTTTCTTCTACGAAGACTAGACAGACCGATCGTTACTGTCTTAGCATCAGTAACGATTCACTTTCCATCCGAAGCACGAGCCCGCTCCGTCGAGCAGCTGTCCGGATCGGTGATCGACCTGGGACCGTGTCACGAAACGCGTTCAACCCGGAGGTATTTCGATGTTCACTCGAGTTCGAAGCATGGTGGCTGCGGTCGCTGTGACGATCGCTGCAATGTTCGGCATCGGCACCGGCGTCGCTAACGCGGTGATGCTGCCGTACGCCTACTACCCGTCATCGCTGGCGTGCGCCGAGGCGGGCCTGGCTTTGATCGATGAGGGGGCGACCAACCAGTACTCATGCAGGGGCGAGCGGAATGGACTGTGGCACCTGTACATCAACGAATAGGGCCCCTGGGGCCGACGACAGATCTCGAACAGAGGGGAACAAGGATTGTGCGTAAGAAGATTATGGCTGTGGTCACCGGAATCGTGATGGCGGGAGCGCTGTCGGCGACGGTGGGTGCAGGTTCGGCTTCGGCATCCGTGGTGAAGATGGGAACCTTCTCGGAGCTACGGACCTGCGTCTACGCTGGTGAGGCAAGCGGGTCGATCTACTACACCTGCAAGCAGGAGGGGCCGAACACCTTCGTTTTGTATGCGGACGACGGGATTACGGACCGGGTAGCGAACTGATCGACCGAGGTGCGAGGAGATCGTCATGTTGGACCGGCAGCTCTTCGGTGATGGTGTCGAGATTGCGGGACACGGCGCTGTTGCCATCGATGATGGTAAGCCCTATTTCATGGGTGCGGGCTTCGAGCCGCCAGAAGGGCTGTCGGATACCGCAATTGCGTTGACGGGTTCGACTGCGGAGGACCTAGTGACGCAGGTGGACCCCGCGAGCCCTTGGGTGGCGATTCGTGGTCGCTGGCAGGGTCGAGCAATAGAACTGAGCGACGTGGAGCTCCTCGATCGGTCGCCGGCACCGGGCGAGTCTGTTGACCGCCCGGTGGTACCGTGCGATCCCCCTTCCGGTGGGTGGGTCGGGTATCCGGATCCGCGGAGGGCGTGGACGGACGAAGAGAAGGAGCTGCGCAGTTCGGGCGTTCTCGTTTCGAGAAGGTCCGTCGAAATAGAAGATGGCAGTTATGTTTTCGTGTTTCTGGTAACGGATCGTAGCGCCGCAACGGCAGTGCTCCATCGACTCTATGACGCGAACTCCATATGCGTCGCGCCGACTCGATGGACTGCGGATAAACAGCGGGAAACGATGCGTGCGCTCATCGACGACAGTTCCCCGTGGGCGGACATCTTGTTCGGATTCGGTGAGTCACCCGACGCGACGGACAGAATCATATTGTCGCCGAACCGCTGGCAGTGACCGACGAGCTCGAGCGGTGGCTGCAAGACCAGCCGGACGGCCTTGTCGAACTACAGCCCGCGTTGTGGGAACTCGACAAGGGTTGACCGTATGCCGTGTTCAGCACGGCAGCGCTGAGTTCGCTTCGGGGACGCCCGCAGGGTGGC
>NZ_BAOX01000271.1:0-6643 GCF_000813105.1 Rhodococcus sp. BS-15
CCGCAGCCGACGCGTCGACCGGCGCCGCGGCACCCACCACTACCTCGGGTGCCCCCGCCGACGTCGAGGTGCGAGTACTCAACAACTCCAACGTCTCCGGCCTGGCGGCCGGCACCGCAGACACGTTGACCGCCGAGGGGTGGAACGTCGCCGAGACGGGGAACTTCAGCGCAGACCAGTTCGCGCAGACCGCGGTGTACTACGGCACGTCGGCAGGCGAGGAACAGGCCGCGCAGACGATCGCCACGCAGCTCGGCGTCCCGGCCGAACCCAAGCCGACCTCACTCGAATCCACGGCAGGCGTTGTCGTCATCGTGACCCAGTAGCACTGCGGCGACCAATTCCACAGCGTCGACCTCCGTGCCCGATTCGGCACGATCGGTCGGCACGTTATCATTTTCGAGCCCGGCGAAACTGCCTGAAAGAGGAGCGATTTCCGATGGACATGTTCAAGCGACGCACTGCTGCGACCCGATCGTTGCGTTACGTGGCCCCGGTCCTCGCGATCGCAGCGCTCGGGCTCTCTGCCTGCAGCAACGGCGAGGTTCCGTCCGACGTCCAGGGCACCGTCCCGCCGGTCTGGACCGGCGAGGCCGACCCGGAGGCAGAAGCCGTAGCAGGTGACAGCCCGGCCGAGTCGGGCTCCGGCGACACCATCGAGGGCACCCTGCGCAACGCCGACGGTGCCGAGGTGGGCACGGTGTCGTTCGCGTCCGAGGGCGACAAGGTCGTCGTCACCGCCGAGGTCGAGGACATGGCCCCCGGCTTCCACGGCTTCCACATTCACACCGTCGCCGCCTGCGAGCCCAACTCCGTGGCACCGACCGGCGGGGAGCCGGGCGCGTTCTTGTCCGCGGGCGGTCACCTGCAGGTCGACGGTCGCACCGAGTACCCGGCCAGCGGTGATCTGACGTCCATTCAGGTCGGCGAGGACGGCACCGGCATGCTCACCACCACCACCGACGCGCTCACGCTCGACGATCTGCGTGCGAATGGTGCCGGAACAGCGGCGATCGTGCACGAAGGTGCCGACAACTTCGCCAACATCCCGCCGCGATACACCCTGCCCGACGGTGCTGCTGTGCCGGACATGACGACGCTGATGACCGGCGATGCCGGCTCGCGGGCGGCATGCGCGGTGCTGCAGTAGTTTGAGCGCTCCGCGGATCGACTTCGCGAGTTCACCGCGCCCGACACTGGGCGTCGAGTGGGAGATCGCACTGGTCGACAAGAACACGCGAGACCTGGTCAATTCCGCCGAGGCGGTCATGGACGGAGTCCACGATCTGGCCGGGGACACCCCGCGGGTGACGAAGGAATTGCTGCGCAACACCGTCGAGCTCGTCACCGGAGTGTGCGAGAACGTCGGGGAGGCGATGGCGGACCTCGGTGAGTCCCTGTCCTTGGTCGAGCGCGCCGCGGATCCACTGGGAATCGATCTGTTCTCGGCGGGCACCCACCCGTTCGCCGAGTGGTCCACTCAGCAGCTCACCAGCTCACCGAGCTACGACGAGTTGATCGCTCGGACGCAGTGGTGGGGCCGGCAGATGCTGATCTGGGGCGTGCACGTGCACGTGGGAGTGTCGTCCCCCGACAAGGTCTTTCCCATTCTCAATTCACTGTTGCTGCAGTACCCGCACCTGCTGGCACTGTCGGCGTCTTCGCCGATCTGGGCGGGTAACGACACCGGCTACGCCAGTAATCGTGCGCTGATGTTCCAGCAGCTTCCGACGGCCGGTCTGCCGTTCCAGTTCGAGGACTGGTCGCAGTTCGAGGGGTTCGTCCGCGATCAGCTCAAGACCGGCGTCATCGAGCAGCTCGGCGGCATGCACTGGGACATCCGGCCCGCTCCCAAGTGGGGCACGATCGAGGTCCGAGTGTGCGACGGGGCGTCGACCAAGCGGGAACTCGCGGCGCTCGTCGCGTTGACGCACTGCCTCATCGTCCATCTCGACGAGCGGCTGGAGGCGGGGGAGACATTGCCGTCGATTCCTCCGTGGCACGTGCAGGAGAACAAGTGGCGGGCCGCCCGATACGGTCTCGATGCCGAGATCATTCTGGACTCGGACAGCAACGAGCGGCTGGTCACCGACGATCTGAACGACCTACTCGAGAAATTGACGCCGACGGCCGTCCGACTGAATTGCGTCGACGAGCTGGCGGCGGTGGCCGACATCCCTCGGCTGGGGGCGTCGTATCAGCGTCAGCGTGCGGTGGCCGCGAAATCCAACGGTGACCTGCGCGCAGTCGTCGAATCGTTGGTCACCGACCTCCGATCCTGACCCGATACGCTCCGCGCTACTGGTCGGATTCGTTCGGTTCCATCTCGTTGACGATCAACAGTCCGTCGCGGCCGCGCTGCTCTCGGTACGCGACGCGACCGACGGTGTGCGCGATCACCGGTGCGGTCACCAGGGTGAAAATACCGACCAGCACGAGCATCCAGATGTCGACATTGCCGCGCAGGCTGATGATGGCCCCGATCAGCACCATGATCAGCCCGACCACCTGCGGCTTGGTGGCCGCGTGCATCCGCGAGAGAGTATCGGGGAAGCGCACGATGCCCACGGCGGCCGTGAAGGCGAACATCGCTCCCAACAGGATGAAGACGGAGGCTATCCACTGGGCTGCGGTCATCGTTCGGCCCTCACTGTGTCGATCATTCGTCCCTCACTCGGAATCGTGCGATGCTGACCGACCCGACGAAGCTGACCAGTGACAGCGCGACGATCGCCGGCACCAGGGTGGTGTCGCGGCTGTAGACGGCCCACACGCCGAGACCGCACATCGAGACGGCGAGGATCGTGTCCATGGCGACGAGTCGATCGAGCGTGCTCGGTCCGTCGAGCAGTCGGTAGGCGGTGAGGATCGCGGCACCGATCAGGAGGGCACCGGCTATGGCCAGAACGATGGTCACGACCACTTCCCCTTCCTCTTGTCGTCGGTCTTCTTGTCGTCTCGAGGGGCGTCGCGATCCGCCGATTCCGGATCGTCGCCGAGTACACCGTGGTACTGCTCGTACTCCTGGTAGTGCAGTGGACTCGGCTTCCAGTCGGAGTCTCGCTCGAACGCCGCGATGAACAGTTTCTCGAGGTTCCGCACGTAGGCGTAGAAACCGTCGACGGCCTTCTGGGTGCCCATGTCCAACACGTGCACGTAGAGCAGGCGTCTGGTTCGGTCGATCTCGAGCACCATGGTGCCGGGCACGAGGTTCATCGCGTCGACGAACAGCGTGAGCACCAGATCGGACTTGATCGCGATGCGGCAGCGCAGCACGCCGGTGACCGGCGGAGCCTTGGGCCGGACCGCCAGCCAGGCCACGCTGAGGCTCGATTCCATCGCGTAGTAGAGGAACACGACGGCCAGCTTGACGAGCGAGAACACGTGGATGCGGCCCTCGACCGGTACGCGAGGCAACGGCAGCAGCACCATGATGAGCAGGCCCACTGCGATGCCGCCGAGGATGTTCGCCGCAGAGACGTTGCCCCACAACAGAACCCAGATGGCAGTCAACCACGCGAGAGTCCACAGGCGGAGCAGGAGGGAACGGTTCATCTTCATCGAGTGCCTTCCTGGTTCTCGCGTGCCTGTTCGGCGGCCTGATCACCGACGAATTCC
Source organism: Rhodococcus sp. BS-15 (assembly GCF_000813105.1). Lineage (NCBI taxonomy): Bacteria > Bacillati > Actinomycetota > Actinomycetes > Mycobacteriales > Nocardiaceae > Rhodococcus > Rhodococcus sp. BS-15. The sequence continues at coordinate 3,619 of NZ_BAOX01000271.1, forward strand.
GCACCGCGCACCGCATCGATGTACATCGAGCGATCGCGAAGGTCTGCCGCAGCGCGGTCGCTGATGTCGATGATGGGGCCGGCGAAGACCGTCATGGCCAGGCCGACGGCAACCAGTCCGATGGTCGGGATCAACATGAAGGCAGGCATCCGGCCGACGTCCTCACGATCGCCGAACGCGATGTCCGAGGAATCGTCGAGCAGTGCCGACGGGCTGTTGTCCGCAAGATCGCCCTCGGGAGCGTCGGCGCGGGCCCGCCAGAACGCCTTGGTCCACACGCGCGCCACCACGTACAGCGTCAGCAGGCTGGTGACGGTTCCGCCCGCGACGAGCAACCAGGCCAACACACTGCCCTGCTCGCTACCGGCCTGCAGTAGCGCCACCTTGCCGATGAAGCCCGAGAACGGCGGAATACCACCGAGATTGAGGGCGGGCACCAGGAACACGATCGCCAGCACCGGGCTGGCCGCGGCCAGCCCACCGAGGCGCCGGAGCGACGACGAACCGGCCTGTCGTTCGATGAGACCGACGACGAGGAACAGTGTCTCTGCACCAGAATGTGGTGGGCGACGTAATAGATCGAGCCCGACAATCCCGATTGTGTCGACAGCGCGACACCGAAGATCATGTAGCCGATGTGGCTGACGAGCGTGAACGACAGCAGTCGCTTGATGTCGCTCTGTGCGATGGAGCCGAGGATGCCGACGAGCATCGTCAGCAGGCCGCAGACCATGAGCACGTTGTCGAGCGAGCCGTCGGGGAACAGCAGGGTGTGGGCGCGGATGATCGCGTACACACCGACTTTCGTCAGCAGGCCGGCGAACACGGCGGTGACCGGTGCCGGGGCGGTGGGGTAGGAGTCGGGCAGCCACGTCGAGAGTGGGAACACCGCGGCCTTGATGCCGAACGCGACCAGGAGGACCGCGAAGATCGCCGTTCTGGTTCCTGGGTTGATGTCGTCCATCCGGACCGCGATGTGAGCCAGGTTCAGTGTCCCGGTCGCGCCGTACACCAGCGCGATGCCGACCAGGAAGATCAGCGAGGAGACCATCGACACCATCACGTACGACACGCCTGCGCGTACCCGGTCCGCGCTCGCACCGAGCGTCAACAGGACGAACGAGGCAGCGAGCAACACCTCGAAGCCGACGAACAGGTTGAACAGGTCGCCTGCGAGGAACGCGTTGCACACGCCTGCGGTCAACGCGAGATAGGTCGGCAGGAAGATCGAGACGGGCTGGTTCTCGCTGCCGTCGCGGATGCCCTGGCCGATGGAGTACACCATGACCGCGAGCAACACGATGGACGAGACCACGAGCATCATCGCCGACAGGCGGTCCACCACGAGGGAAATGCCGAGCGGGGAGTCCCAACCACCGACCTGGAGTGCGCTGACGCCGTCGCGATCGGCGAGGTAGAGCATCATCGACGAGATCGCGACCACAGCGGTCAGCGCGACGAGGGTGATGAACCGCTGAGCGCGGGGTCGTCGCCCCAGCACCAGGGTCAACGCGGCCGCGAGCATCGGAATCAGCACCGGCAGCGGAGTCAGTACATCGATCACTGCGGGGGAGATGGTCATGCGTTGTCTCCCTTCTCGTCCGGTCGGCTGTCGTCCTTCTCGGCGGTGTCGAGTCCGTCCAGCCCGCGCAGCTGCGGGTTGTCGTCGTCGTTGTCGAAGTCGCCGTCGTGCAGGTCCTCGTAGCACTCGAGGTCTTCGAGGTTTCTGATCTCCTCGAGCGGAATGGGGTTGCCCTTCGAGTCGAACGCGTCGCCGCCGAAGCTCGGCTCGCCCGTCACCGGATCGTCCGAGCGGTCACGGTCGGGGGCCTCGGCCATCGAGCGACGCCGGGAGACCTTGGTGTCCTCGGGGTCGTTCTCGACGTCGTCCCTGGTGTTGAGAGTGAACGACCGGTACGCCAGGGCCAGCACGAAGGCTGCGATTCCCATCGTGATGACGATCGCCGTGAGGATCACCGCCTGGGCCAGAGGGTCGGCCATCTGCTGGTTGACCGCATTGTCGCGGCCCACGATCGGTGGTGCCCCCGCGGGCCCGCCGACCGTGAGCAACAGCAGGTTGACGCCGTTGCCGAACAGCAGCAGCCCCAGCAGCATCTTGGTGATGCTGCGCTCGAGCAGCAGGTACACCCCCGCTGCGACGAGTACGCCGGTGATGATCAGCATTCCGAGATCTGCGGTCATGGGGCGCTCACCCGGCCTTGGCTCTGCATTTCCACCTGCGCGTCGAGACGGGCACCGAGGCTACGGAGCACGTCGAGTACCAAACCGACCACGATGAGATACACACCGAGGTCGAAGAACAGTGCGGTGACAAGCTTGATGTCGCCGAGGATCGGCAACGTCATCTCCAATGTCGCCGAGGACAACGCCGGGGCACCGAGGAACATCGAGGCCACCGCCGTACCGGCCGCGAAGATCAACCCGAGACCGAGGATTTTCCCGGCATCGATCGGCACCGCCTCGCCGAGCTCGTAGCGCCCACCGGCGAGGTAGCGCAGCACCAGCGCCAGTCCGGCGGTGAGGCCACCGGCGAAACCGCCGCCGGGGGCATTGTGGCCGGAGAAGAAGAAGTAGATCGAGAGCACCATGATCGTCGGGAAGATCAATCGAGTCGTGACCTCGAGGATCAACGAGCGATGCCGCGGATCGATCAGATCGCCGCCGAGCAGCCACGTCGTCTCTGCCGCGAAGTTCGCATCCGAGTTCGACGAGGAGGCGTTCGATGCGGGGGCATCGGACACCCGCGGAGCGGTGCCGAACCGGCGGTTGCGGAAGACCAGGCTGGCCACGCCCGTCGCCGCGACGAGCAGGACGCAGATCTCGCCGAGGGTGTCCCAGGCTCGGATGTCCACGAGGATCACGTTGATGACGTTCTTGCCGTCGCCGAGTTCGTATGCGGCGTCGGGCAGCAGTAAGGACACCGGGGCGGTGTTTCGGGCGTTCATCGCGAACGCGCCCAGCACACTGACGGTCGCTCCGACGCGACGGCCAGCAGCGGCACGGA
>NZ_BAOX01000270.1:0-6695 GCF_000813105.1 Rhodococcus sp. BS-15
TCGTGGTTCACTCGATGTGGTGTCCAACATAGCTCCCGACTTCGTCGACCGACACCGCGGCCGGGTTCCTCGACGCGTTACGCGCCCTGCGGCGTGGCACCGGCTCGTGGCCGGTCTCGAGCCCGGCTCCTCGCCCGAGACCACGCCGCTGTCGAGCGACTGTCCGACCAGCGCAGTCTGATCGCCGAACACCTCGCAGCCAGGCTGGTGCGGATGGGGGACCGGCCGATCTCGGTGCTGTCGGTGGGGTGCGGTGACGGGTCGCTGGACGTCCGGCTCGCCGCTGGTCTCGTGCAGCGAAAGTCCGGCCGACCGGTCCGATACGTCGGCATCGACCCCTGGCCCGGGAGTGTGGAGCTCTTCACCGCCACGATGGCTGCGCTGGGGGCCGACGAGCTCAGCGTCGGGGCGCACGTCGCGTCCTTCGACGACGCCCCGGTGGACGAGACCTTCGACGTGGTGCTGTTCGTGCACTCGATGTATTACGTCGCCGATGTCGGGGCAACATTGCGTGCCGCGCTGAACCTGCTGCGGCCCGGCGGTGAGCTGTGGGTGGCCATCGCACCGTCGGCGGCGCTCAACGCGCTGGTCGGGGTCCTTGCCCCGCCTCTGGAGGGCCACCGGCAGTGGTTCAGCGCGGATGTCGAGAAGGCCTTCGTCGACGGCGGGATCGCGGTCGACGACGTGGTCACTCTGGACGCGCTGGTCGACCTCGCCTCCGCGAGCGACGAGGTTCTCGACTTCGCGGTCCAGGCCCGGCTCACTCCCGAGTTGTACGGCCCCGTGCGGGCCTATCTCGCCGCGGTCTCGGTGCCGGGCACCGACGGCAGACTTCGGGTGCCCCATCCGGTCGACGTGTTCGCCGCAACCCGTCGTTGACCGGTCGAGCGAAGAGCGGGCCCGACGACGGTCGTGTAGTGGTCGGGCTGTCCGGATGCTCGGTGTCGTCCGCACCCTCGTCGTGTACGAGCAGGAAATAACCACGGTATCCGCAGCCAATGAAGAGACGGCCCACCGTTGCTGCTGGACAATGACCGCATGACCCGACGACTCACCCTCAGCGGCGACGCACTCCTGAAGATGATGAACGTCGCGCATCAGCTGGGTGGTGGCCGTGACCTCGACGACATCTTGCACATCGTTGCTCGCACTGTGATCGAGGTGATCGGTTTCGACGCAGTCGCGGTCAACGTCCGCCGCGACGACGGCGACCTGGAAGTGAGGGCTGTTATCGGCCCACCCGAGGTAGAACAAATACGCGGGGGGGCGCATGTCGGAACTGCAGTGGCGTGAGTTGCTCGGGTCCTGCGAACGATGGGGTGGACTGTTCTTCTCACGGGTCCTGGAACTCTCTCCCGACGTCCCGAGTGCCGACCCGTGGCGCGAGCGATTGTCCGGCCCCGACCAGCGTGGTGTTTCGTCGTCGACAGTCGACGCGTGTGAGCCCTGGCAGGCGGAGTTCGCTCTGCTGGCACCGATATGGTCCGAGGGTCGAATCGATGGAACGCTGCAAGGCGTGATCAGCCTCGACCTGCCTCGGAGCGGCCGTACTCCCGACGCCGAGCAGCGGATGTTGCTCCACCTCTTCGCGATTCAAGTCGGAATCGCCCTCGACCGGGTGTCCGAGGCAACCCACGCCTCCGACCGTGTCAGCCTCTACCGCTCGGCATTCGCCGAGTCGCCGCTCGCAACGGTGCTGTTGGACGCGCAGTTTCGCTTGACCGACGTCAACGACGCCTTCCTTCAGTTGGCCGACGCGGTACCCGGCGAGTTGGATCAGCGACACCTGGAGGATCTCCTCGACATCGGTTCGGCGGAGTGGGCAGCGCGACTGGGCCGACTCGAACCGGGGAAGGCGGTATCTGTGTCGAGCGAGCTCCGCCTGCACCATCCTCGCGGTATCCAATGGGACCGCTGGGTGGAAGTGACGGTCCGTCGGGTGGACAGCATGAACGACGAACCCCGGTACGTATGCACTCTCACCGATCGCACCGACGCCCGTAACGAGATCATGGCGATCCGTCACCGAGCCGACCACGACGCGCTCACCGGTCTCAGTGCCCGACCCGTCTGGTTGTCGGATCTCGAGAATCGACTGATTCGGCGTACCGCCACGAGACCGGACGTTTTCGAGGTCGTGGGAGTCTTGTTCTGCGACCTCGATTCCTTCAAGCGGGTAAACGACATCGCGGGACATCACGCCGGTGACGAGACTCTCGTGACAATCGCTGGACTGCTGATGCAGGTGACCGAGCCCGCTGATTCGGTATGTCGTTGGGGCGGTGACGAATTCGCGATAGTGACCACTCGTGACTCAGTTGCCGCACTGACCGACCTGGCCGCGGCGATCACCTCTGCCATCGACGACATGGCAGCATCGGCTGATCCGGCGGACCCGGTTGCCGGAGTATCGATCTCGATCGGAATCGCGGCCACGCACGATACGACACGCGTCGAGTCGGCCACGATGTTCACCGAACTCGCAGACAGAGCTCTGTACCGCGCCAAGAGCGACCCGCACAACCGGATACGGATCACCGAGATCTGAGATCAGCATCTCGAGTGCTGACGACGTTCATGTCCTGTCCCCTTGCCGCGTCCGACGGCGAATCAACTCCTCGGATTCGGACAACTGCCGCCGAACGGTGTCGGACATCCAAGAGTGAGGAGCCGAGCCGATGATGCAGGCCCGCGACCGATGCGGTGTTCGGAGGGCTCAGATACGCACCGGCATGCCCGGTCGGCGAACTGCTCACTATCAGCCGGTGCAGCGAACCCGATGGGACGCTGTGCAAGGACGTGGCGCTGGACCGGCTACTCGGTCCGGATCGTCGATCTGGCAGATGAATATTCGATCTGCTTCAATTTTTGATGTCCGATACTCGCGTGACACTTGCGGCGCAAGCTGATTTCCGAGAAGTACGCGTCCGAGATCGATGAACTGCACTCGGCGTGGACCGTGCAGACCCTGGACAGCTTGGGCGGGCACTGACGGCGGTTCCCGCCTCCGGTCGGGTCAGGACGATGCCGGCGAATCGATCGACGCGAGGAAGTACGTGTCGCTGAACCGAAAGTCTGACCCATCCAGTGGACGGAGGAGCTCGCCCTCCTCGATAGTGGTCTTATGGACACGCTGAATCCCGATGTACCGGATGACGTCTTCGCGGACGTGTTGAAGCAGATCTCGCAGTTCGTGCGATCGCGTGTCGTGCCTCGCGAACTCGAGATCATGAACACCGATTCGATTCCCGAGGATCTGCGGAGGCAGGCTGCGGAGATGGGCCTGTTCGGCTACGCGCTTCCGCAGGAGTGGGGTGGGCTGGGCCTGAACCTGATTCAGGACGTCGAGTTCGCGATGGAGCTCGGGTACACCTCGCTGTCGCTGCGATCGATGTTCGGCACCAACAACGGGATCGCCGGGCAGGTGCTCGTCGGATTCGGAACCGAGGAGCAGAAGGCGACGTGGCTGCCGGGCATGGCAACCGGCGATATCGTCGCCTCCTTCGCGCTGACCGAGGATGGGGCAGGGTCGAATCCGGCAGGCTTGAAGACGACGGCGACGGTCGACGGCAGCGGCTGGATCATCAACGGCAGCAAGCGATACATCACCAACGCGCCGATTGCGAACATGTTCGTCGTCTTCGCCAAGTTGGATCCGAAACCGCAGAGCGGAAACGGGATCGCGGTGTTCCTGGTTCCCGCCGACACCGCCGGGATCGAGGTGGGCGTGAAGGACGCGAAGATGGGCCAACAGGGGTCCGGCACCGCTGATGTGACGTTCACCGACGTGAAGGTCGAGGCCGACGCACTGGTCGGCGGCAACAGTGACATCGGTTACAAGGCAGCGATGACGTCTTTGGCGCGGGGACGGGTGCACATTGCCGCGCTGGCCGTCGGTCAGGCGCAGCGCGCGCTGGACGAATCGGTGTCGTATGCCGCGGCGTCCACTCAGGGCGGCGAGCCGATCGGGAATTTCCAGTTGGTGCAGGCGATGATCGCCGATCAGCAGGTCGGTGTCATGGCGGGGCGGGCGATGGTGCGTGAGGCGGCGCGGGCGTGGGTGCAGGAGACCGATCGGCGTATCGCGCCGTCTGCGGTGAAGCTGTTCTGCACCGAGATGGTGGGCAAGGTCGCTGATCTGGCCGTCCAGATCCACGGTGGCGCAGGTACATGCGGGATGTGCCGGTCGAACGAATCTATCGCGATGTGCGACTGCTGCGCCTGTACGAGGGGACGAGCGAAATTCAGCGACTGATCGTCGGAGGCGGCTTGATCCGCGCCGAACAGAAGCGGACCTCGTGAACGCGCCAGGTGGAGGCACTCCGGGCATGTCCTTCCGAATCCTTCGCTCCGACCACGTCGGCTTCGCCGTCGGTTCCCTCGATGACGCCCTTCGGTTCTGGACCGACGGTCTCGGCGCGACCCTCGAACGGACGGGGGAGATGGGCGGGGAATTTCTGGGAGAGGTCACCGGAGCGCACGGGGCGGCAGTCCGAATGGCGGTGGTTTCCGTTGCAGGTCAGACGATCGAGCTGCTGGAATATCGCGATGTGGAGGGGGCGCGGGGGTCGTCTCGACCCTATGATCCGGGTTTCGCGCATCTTGCCTTCGAGGTCGACGACATCGATGCGGTCCTGACACGAATCGCGGACTTCGGTTGGACGGCGCAGGGAACTCCACAACCTATTTCCGGCGGTGCCAAGGTGGGCACCCGCGTCATGTACGCGGTGGGGCCGGATGGAGAAACCATCGAATTCATGGAGCTGCCATAGTGACGATCAATTGCCCAGGAATCAGGTACCGCAGAAGGTCTGAAAGCCGGCACTGAAGTTCTCGGGCGCAGGCAGGGCGTAGTCCGACCTGTCCTCGCGTCGGTCGAACGGTGACGTGACGACCTCGAGCAGACGCTCGAAGGGTCCGAGATCGCCGTTCGTCGCAGCCTGGAGCGCAGCGTCGACCAGGTGGTTGCGGGGGATGTATGCCGGGTTGACGCAGTCCATACCGTCGGCGACCGATGAAAAGTCCTGTCCTCGAGCCGAAACCGCGGCCCGCCAAACCTCCAGCCAATTCCTGGACGCATCGGGTGGGACCAGGGAGTCGAACGGTGCCGAGTTCCCGCGTAGGTTCTCGGCGAGGGCGCGGAAGGTCAGGGTCCAGTCGGCGCGGTGGTCCGTCAGCAGCCGGTGCAGGTCGTCGACGAGCGCCGCGTCCACGGCGTCGTCTTCCAGGCCGAGTTTGGCAGCCATCGCGGCAGAGTAGTGCTGCCGGTAGCGATCCCCGTACGTGTCCAGGATCGCGGTCAGGGCGGAGATGGCGTCGTTCGGCTCCGAATTCACCAGTGGCAGTAGTGTTTCGCCGAATCGCGCCAGGTTCCATCCGAGAACGGCGGGTTGGTTGCCGTAGGCGTAGCGTCCGCCGTGGTCGATGGAGCTGAACACCGTGGCGGGATCGTAGGCGTCCAGAAAGGCGCACGGCCCGTAGTCGATCGTCTCGCCGGAAATCGTCGTGTTGTCGGTGTTCATGACACCGTGTACGAATCCGACCGACATCCATTGTGCGACAAGGGACGCCTGAGCCTCGACGACGGCCTCGAAGAATGCGAGGTAGCGATCCTCGGGTGCTCGCTCGACGAATTCGGGGTAGTGGCGGGCGGTCGCGTAGTCGGCGAGGGTCTGCGCGAGTCCTTCCCGCCGAGCAGCGAACTCGAAGGTGCCCACCCGCAAATGGCTCGACGCGACCCTGGCGAGTACCGCGCCGGGTTGCGGGCCTCCCTCTCGCACGACCTGTTCCCCGGTCGTGACGACTGCGAGTGAGCGGGTGGTGGGGATGTGCAGCGCATGCATCGCCTCGCTGATCAGGTACTCGCGCAGCATCGCTGCCACCACCGCGCGTCCGTCACCACCACGTGAGAACGGTGTTGCGCCCGACCCTTTGAGATGTAGATCGACCAGGCGGCCCCGATCATCGCGAAGTTCGCCGAGGAGCAGCGCTCGGCCGTCGCCCAGCAGTGGCTGGAAGCTGCCGAACTGATGACCCGCATAGGCCATCGCCACGGCGCTTGTCTCGGCCGGAGGAACGGACCCGGACAGCACGCCTGCCCCCTCGGCGGTGGCCAAGGATGCCGGGTCGAGCGCGAGTGACCGGGCCAGGCCGTCGTTGAGGACCAGCACGCGAGGATCCGGTGCGTGGGCACCCTGCCACGGCACGGTGACGCCGGGAACCTGGTCGACCAAGGTCGACTCGAACCCGAATGCGGGCAGACTCGTGGTCGAAACGCCCGGTCCGGAAGATTCGCTCATTGTTCAGGGGTACCACGAATCGTGGCACCAAATCCCCTGGGGCTCTGGAGTCCGAGGCCGATCAGGGACGAGAGACTGCCGTCGCGCTGGAGTTCTGCTTCCCCTCGACGGTCTCGTACCCGGCCGCCGCGTCGAAGCGGATGTGCACCCGTCCGTTGTCGCCGTCGACGGATACACGCGCCCGCACTCGATACACCTCGGCGATGAGTTCTTCGGTCAGCACCTCCGCAGGTGTGCCGCCTGCGACGACCTTGCCGTCCTGGAGCACCAACACCTCGTCGCAGAACATCGCGGCCAGGTTCAGGTCGTGCAGCGCGACGATGCTGGTGATCGGCAGACGAGCGACGAGGGCCAGCAACTCGAGCTGGTGATGGATGTCGAGGTGGTTGGTCGGCT
>NZ_BAOX01000269.1:0-6729 GCF_000813105.1 Rhodococcus sp. BS-15
CGGCGGGCAAGTGCTGCGTCGAGCGCCTGCCAGGCGAGGTCGGTGCGCACGTGTAGGCGGTCGAGTCGGTTCGCCGTTCCGTAGGCCCACAGGCCGACCGCGAGGATCAGTACCGCGACCAGCCCGAGTACCAGGATCGTCAGTGCCGAGAGGGTCATCAGTTCGCCGCCCGCACCTTCTGGCCCCCGAGGGTGACGGTTTCGTAGACACGCAGAATCTGCTCGGCGACGACGGGCCAGTCGTAGGTGGCCACGGCCGCCGAGGCGGCGTCGACCAGCCGCGCACGAACGGCGTCGTCGGACAGGATCGAGGTCACTGCAGCGGCGACGGCACCGGAATCGTCGATCGGGACCAGCAACCCGCAGGTGCCGTCCCGCAGCACTCGCCGGAAGGCGTCGAGTTCGCTTGCCACCACGGGTGTTCCGGCGGCCATGGCCTCGACGAGAACGATGCCGAAGCTCTCACCGCCGAGGTTGGGTGCGCAGTAGACGTCGGCGCTGCGCATCGCGGATGCCTTGGTCGCGTCGTCCACCTGCCCCAGGAACGTCAGGTGCGATGCGAGTGCACCGGCGTCCTTGCGTAGCTTGTCCTCGTCGCCACGGCCGACGATGAGGATCTCGATGTCGGGATGGGATTCGACGAGGGTGGGAAGTGCGCCGAGCAGGACGGCCATTCCCTTGCGCGGTTCGTCGAACCGGCCGAGGAACAGCACTGTGCGACCGGTGCGTGGATAGCCTTCCAGCACAGGGGCATCGGCAAATGCGGGCACGTCGACTCCGTTGGGGATCTCGACGGCGTCGGATCCGAGGGCTTCGACCTGCCAGCGCCGGGCGAGTTCGGACACGGCGATCCGGCCGCTGATCTTCTCGTGGTACGGACGCAGCACACCCTGGAAGGTGCTGAGCACCAAGGACTTCGTCGTCGAGGTGTGGAAGGTTGCCACGATCGGGCCGTCCGCTGCTTTGAGCGCCAACATCGACAGGCTGGGCGCGTTGGGTTCGTGGATGTGCAGCACGTCGAAATCGTTGTCGGAGATCCACTTACGGATTCGAGAATAAGTGACCGGTCCGAATCGCAGCCGCGCCACGGATCCGTTGTAGGGAATGGCGAGTGCTTCGCCCGCCGACACCACGAAGTCCGGTAACTCGACGTCGTCGGACGCCGGAGCGAGAACGCTGACGCGATGTCCGCGTTCGATGAACACTTCGGCCAACTGCTGAACGTGTGCTTGCACTCCACCGGGAACATCGAACGAGTACGGGCACACCATGCCGATCTTCACGCGCCCTCGATTCGGGCGCGTCGCTCGGCCGACCAGTCGCTCATCCACAGCGGTTGCAGCATGTGCCAGTCCGCCGGATGGGCTCGGATTCCGGCAGCGAAATGATCGGCCAACGTCTGGGTGGCAGGCCCGACTCCGGCCGAGACGTCCACTGCGGGCGAGATGTCGAATCCCCAGCCGTCGCCGTCGAAATAGCCGTGCACCGGCAGCAGCGTCGCTCCGGTGTCGATCGCAAGTTTCGCGGCGCCCGCGGGCATCCGGGTCGGTTCGCCGAAGAAGGTGACCGGCACTCCGTGCTTGGCGAGGTCTCGCTCGCCGAGCAGGCAGACGACCTTGTTCTGGCGCAGCCTCTCGGACAGTGCGAGCAGGGGAGGCTGCTCACCGCCGCTGAGCGGAAAGATCTCGAAGCCCAGGCTCTCCCGATAGGCGACGAATCGCTGGTACAGAGATTCCGGCTTCAGCCGTTCGGCGACGGTCGAGAGCCCACCGTGCGTGCGCACCAGCCACATTCCGGCCATGTCCCAATTGCCACTGTGCGGCAGCGCCAGCACCACTCCCTTGCCGGCCGCGAGGGCACCTTCGAGATGTTCCTTGCCGTTCACACACCGATCGATGACCGCGGCCTGCGCAGCCAGATCCATCGACGGCAACCGAAACGCCTCGCGCCAATACCGGGCGTAGGAGCGAACACTGTCGCGTATCAGCTCGTCGGGCACCTCGGCGGGAGTGGTCCCCAGGACGCGAGCGAGATTGCGACGCAGCTGATCCGGCCCACCGTTGCGCGTCGACGCGAAGTCGGCCCCGCGATCGAACAGGCGTCGTGCCACTGGCTCGGGCAGAGACCGGACCAGTCGCCAACCGGCCGCGTAGCCCGCGTCGCTCGCTCTGTCGGAGAGATTCACGACGCGGCCACGTCGCCGTCGTCGGATGCCGGTGCCACCGGAGGCACGATGATGTCGCGAGCACCCTCGGATCCACGAACCGCGAGAACACGCTGGAGTACTGTCACGATGCTCAGGGCGGCAAGGATCCACATTGCCGGGTAGATCACGCTGTCCAGCCACGGAATGTCGAAATGCCGTCCGACGCCGGTCGACCCGGCACCGACGAGAACGATGACCAGGCGATCGGGGCGTTCGATCCAACCACCGTCGGCCGAGAGTCCGCTGGCCTCGGCGCGCGCCTTGGCGTAGGAGATCACCTGGGAGGTGACCAGGCAGATCAGGGTGGCCACCAGCAGCGGCTTGTCCTGTTCGGAATACACCGCCCACCAGGCCAATCCGCCGAAGATCGCACCGTCGGCCACTCGATCGCACGTCGCGTCGAGGACCGCACCGTACTTGGTGCCACCGCCTCGAGCGCGCGCCATGGCACCGTCGAGCATGTCGAACAACACGAACAGGGTGATGACGACCGAACCCCACCACAGGTAACCGGCGGGGTACATCGTCACCGCGGCCGTGACGGTGACGACGGTGCCGATGATCGTCACCGAGTTGGGGGTGAGCCCAGTGCTGTTGAGGGCGCGCCCGAGCGGGGCGGTCACCTTCGAGACCGGCGCACGGCCGAAAATGCTCAGCACGGCGCGTGCTCCTCTCGCCTGTGGTTCATTCGTTCCAGGCCGACGCGAGCAGGGCCCGTGTGTCGCGGAGCAACTGCGGCATGACTTTTGCGCCGCTGATCACGGTGATGAAGTTCGCGTCGCCGCCCCATCGGGGCACAATGTGCTGGTGCAGGTGCTCGGCCAGCGACCCGCCCGCGGCAGCGCCGAGGTTGAGTCCGACGTTGAACCCGTGCGGACGCGACACGCGCTTGATGACGCGGATCATCTGCTGCGTGAACGCCATCAACTCGGCGCTCTCCGCGGGCGTGAGATCTTCCAGTGCCGCAACGCGGCGGTACGGCACGATCATCGCGTGGCCGGGGTTGTAGGGGTACAGGTTGAGTACCGCGTACACCGATTCGCCTCGTGCGACGACCAGACCGTCCTCGTCGCTCATCTTGGGAATGTCGGAGAAGGGCTCGTTCGACTTCGCCGAGCCCTGGGGGGCCTCGGCGATGTAGGACATCCGATGCGGAGTCCACAGTCGCTGCAGCCGATCGGGCTCACCGGCCCCGGTGGCGACGATCGACTCGTCCTGTTCCGACATGATCAGCTCACTCCTGCGGGTTCGGTCTGCACGAGCTCGGCGGTCGGTGATGCGTTGTTGCGCTGCGAGATCCAGTCGGTGACGATAGCGATGGCCTGAGCCACGGGGACGCCGTTGACCTGCGTGCCGTCCCGGAATCGGAAGCTCACGGCACCGGCTTCGACGTCGCGTTCGCCGGCGAGGAGCATGAAGGGAACCTTCTGCGCCGTCTGGTTGAAGATCTTCTTCTGCATCCGGTCGTCGCTGGCATCGACCTCGGCGCGCACGCCACGCTTCTTCAGCTCGTTCACCAACGCGAACAGGTGGTCCTGGTACACCTCGGCAACCGGGATTCCGACTACCTGTACCGGTGCGAGCCAGGCCGGGAACGCGCCCGCGTAGTGCTCGGTGAGCACCCCGAAGAAACGCTCGATGGAACCGAACAGCGCGCGGTGAATCATCACCGGTCGCTCCTTGGTTCCACCCGAGCCGGTGTATTCGAGCTCGAAGCGTTCGGGCAGGTTGAAGTCGAGCTGAATGGTCGACATCTGCCAGGTGCGCCCCAGCGCATCCTTGGCCTGCACCGAGATCTTCGGTCCGTAGAACGCAGCCCCACCCGGATCGGGCACCAGGTTCAGGCCCGACGCCGCCGCCACCTCGGCGAGGGTGTTGGTCGCTTCTTCCCAGACCTCGTCGCTACCGACCGACTTCTCCGGGTTGCGAGTGGAGAGTTCGAGGTAGAAGTCGTCGAGGCCGTAGTCCTTGAGCAGCCCGAGAACGAATTCGAGGGTGCTGGTGAGCTCGCCGCGCATCTGTGCGCGGGTGCAGAAGATGTGCGCATCGTCCTGGGTCATACCGCGCACGCGGGTCAGACCGTGGATGACGCCGGACTTCTCGTAGCGGTAGACCGAGCCGAACTCGAACAGACGTAACGGCAGTTCGCGGTACGAGCGGCCGCGGGAACGGAAGATCAGGTTGTGCATCGGGCAGTTCATCGGCTTGAGGTAGTAATCCTGGCCGGGCTTGCGCACGTCGCCGTTCTCGTCGAGTTCGGCGTCCAGGTGCATCGCCGGGAACATGCCGTCCCGATACCAATCGAGGTGACCCGAGACCTCGTACAGATGGCCCTTGGTGATGTGCGGTGTGTTGACGAACTCGTAGCCCTCTTCGATGTGCCGCTGGCGCGAGTAGTTCTCCAGCTCGTTCCGGATCACACCACCCTTCGGATGGAACACCGGAAGACCGGAGCCCAGCTCGTCGGGGAAGCTGAACAGGTCCAGCTCGGACCCGAGCTTGCGGTGATCGCGACGCTCCGCCTCGGCCAGCAGTTCGAGATGCGAATCGAGCGCTTCGGCGGACTCCCATGCCGTTCCGTATATGCGCTGCAGGCCGGCGTTGTCCTGGTTGCCGCGCCAGTACGCAGCCGAACTGCGGGTGAGCTTGAACGCGGGCACGTACTTGGTGGTGGGGATGTGCGGTCCGCGGCACAGATCGCCCCAGATGCGCTCGCCGGTCCGGGGATTGAGGTTGTCGTAGGCGGTCAGCTCTCCCCCACCGACCTCCATGACCTCGGGATCGTCGATGCCGGACTTGTCGTCGATAAGCTCGAGCTTGTACGGCTCGTTCGCCAACTCCTCGCGGGCCTGCTCCACCGACTCGTACACCCGACGCGAGAACCGCTGTCCGGCTTTGACGATCTGCTTCATCTTCTTCTCTAGTGCCGTCAGATCCTCGGGAGTGAACGGCTGCTGCACATCGAAGTCGTAGTAGAAGCCGTCCTTGATGAACGGTCCGATGCCCAGCTTGGCGTCGGGAAAGAGCTCCTGAACGGCCTGCGCCAACACGTGCGCAGCCGAGTGCCTGATGACGCTTCGTCCGTCCTCGGTGTTCGCCGGAACGGGCTCGACCTCGGTGTCGCCCTCCGGTGCCCACGACAGGTCACGGAGCTTGCCGTCGGGATCGCGCACCACGACGACGGCGTCGGGTCCCTTGTTCGGCAGGCCGGTGTCGCGGAGCGCCGTACCTGCCGTCGTTCCTGCCGGCACCATGATGCGGGCGGGCGAAACGGCGGCGACAACGGGCATGCTCACAGCGATGTACTCCTCGATCGATTCTTCTGGCCAGGAAGGCCTCCGACAGCCTATCGGCAACGGTCCACTCGATTGGCCTCAGCGCGACGCGTGAAGTCAGATCGGGCTTTCGAGCCACGTCCAGTCGAGCCCGATCCAGCCCCCGACCAACGCGAACGTGCCCAGCAGCCACAGCGTTGCCAGCACGACGACCGTGGTGAACAGAACGCCGAGGCCCTTGACGAACATCGATTGCGTCGAAAACCACGCCATGAATGCGTCGTATCTCTTGCGGACGAATCGCAGCGCACTCTTGGCCCAGGCGAATTCCGAGGCCAGGATGCCCAGGCCCGCGAAGACGATCAACCAGCCGGGCCCCGGATACGGAATGGCGAGTACACCCAGCACCAACACGACTGTTCCGACGACACCGACCGTGATTCGGTACGCGAGATCGAGAGACTTGTTCTCGGCGATGCGCGCCCGGAAGCGCCGGTGTTTCACCTTGGCTGTGTCCATCGGACCCTGGTCGGCGACGGCCTGGGGCTTCGCTTGTTCGGTGCTCACCGGCTCAGGCTACCGGCCCCGAACGCAAGAAGGCCCACACCGACGGGCGGTGTGGACCTTCTTTTCTGTGGTCCCGGCTGGGATCGAACCAGCGACCTTCCGCGTGTGAAGCGGACGCTCTCCCACTGAGCCACGGGACCGAACGAGGCAAAACATTAACACGAGGTGCCGCGGCGAACCGAATCGCCTGCCCGATCACCGAATACGTCGCCGGACCGGCTCCACTGGGCTGCTCTCGCCTCTGCTTTCACATCTTTCACATGCGTGAATCGTTCGAATTCCGCTGCTGACCACGAGATTTGTGAGTTTCACTCCCGTTGGGTTAATGTTTTCCCCGCACCACGGAGACAGCAACTGCCCAGCAGTGAACGCCTCCGGGGTATGCGGATGTGGCGCAGTGGTAGCGCATCACCTTGCCAAGGTGAGGGTCGCGGGTTCGAATCCCGTCATCCGCTCGAGGGTCTCGACCCATGGTGGAGTGGCCGAGTGGTGAGGCAACGGCCTGCAAAGCCGTGCACACGGGTTCGATTCCCGTCTCCACCTCGCTAGTGCATCGGTTGCAAGACCGATGCGAGGACACGCGCGATTAGCTCAGCGGGAGAGCGCTTCCCTGACACGGAAGAGGTCACTGGTTCAATCCCAGTATCGCGCACCATAGAAATACCAGGTCAGGCCCCCTTTC
>NZ_BAOX01000268.1:0-6737 GCF_000813105.1 Rhodococcus sp. BS-15
GCCGCCGACGGCGCGTCGATCGCGGAGATCGCACAGCGGGCCCATCTTTCGCCCGGCACCACCCGCAACTACCTGTCCGCGGCAGCAGCCAAACTGGGTGCAGCGAACCGGCACGAGGCCTGCGCTCTCGCTCGACGCCACGGCTGGATCTGACCCACCGTCACACCTTCGTGCTCACGGCGACGGTGTCGAGGGTGGGGAGCCGGTGACCGTTTGCGGGTGGTACAACGGTGATCCGCAAATTGTTGTGCCGCAGCAGATACACGGCCGCGAAGAGGCCGGTCGCCAGGGAGATGACCCCGCCGAACAGCAACGGTGCCCGCGGATCGAGGGCGTCGGCGAGCCAACCGAGAACCGGACTGCCCAGCGGAGTGCCGCCGAGGAAGCACAGCATGTAGATGCCCATCACGCGTCCGCGCATGTCGGACGGCACCGACATCTGCAGAATGTTCATCGCCGACGTCGTGAACGTCAACGTCAGGGCACCGGTGGGTATCAGCAGAAGTGCGACGAGCAGGTAGTTGGGCATCAATCCGACGATCAGCTCGAAGGCTCCGAAGGCGATGACGGCACCGATGAACAGCCGCAGGCGCGGCGCGCTCGCCCGCCGCGCAGCCAGAGTCGCTCCGGCCAACGTTCCGACTGCAGGGTGGTCGAGAGCAGACCGTAGGCGTCTGCTCCGCTACCGAACGTGTTGCGCGCCAACACCGACAGACTCAGCGGGAAGTTGAGGCCGAACGTCGAGACCATGAAGACCGTGGCCAGCAGTACTCGTAGGTCACCGCGCCCCCAGACGTACCGAAAGCCCTCCCGCACCTGCCCTTTGGCGCGTGGGGCCGGTTCGACGCGGAAGAGCTGACCGACGTTCATCGCCACGAGGGCACCGAAGACCGCCGCGAACGACACGGCATTGATGAGAAACACCCAGCCGGTGCCGACGAGGGTGATGAGCACTCCGGACACGGCAGGGCCGACGATGCGCGCCATGTTGAAGGTCATCGAGTTCAACGCGATCGCATTGGCGAGGGTCTCTTTGCCGACCATCTCGATGGTGAACGATTGCCGCACCGGTGCGTCGATCGCGGACGAGCAGCCGAGGATGAATGCGATGACGTAGACGTGCCACAGCTCGACCATCCCCCCGACGTCGAGCACGCCGAGCACCAGACCGCATACCGCGGCGAAGACCTGGGTGATCATGAGTAGCTTGCGCTTGTCGTAGCGGTCTGCCAGGACCCCACCCCAGACCGAGAGGAACAGCGTCGGCCCGAACTGCAGGGCCATGACGATGCCGACGGCGAAGCCGTTGCCGCCGGACAGCGTCAGAACGAGCCAGTCCTGGGCAACCCGCTGCATCCACGTGCCGACCAGCGAGACGATCTGCCCTGACGCCCACAATCGGTAGTTGCGAGTCTTCAGTGCGGCGAACATCGTCGAGCCGGAGGTACGGGAAGCAGGGGCCACCGTTCAAATAATAAACCTAGGTAACTACTCGGAGTCGCTGACGAGGGCCCCGATGATCGTCACCGCGTCACGGAGTGTGTCGAGCTGCTCGGGCCCGAGGCCTGCTAGCTGCGCGGTCATCCACGCTTCGCGGGCACTGGCCTCGTCGGCGATCAGTTCTCGACCGGCCGGTGAGAGCGAGACGATCACCTGCCGCCCGTCGGTGGGATGCGGGGTGCGCGCCACCAGACCGAGTTCGGCCAACGATGCGATCACCCGCGTCATCGACGGCGGCTGGACCTTCTCTCGCGCGGCCAATGCACCCGGCGTCATGTCGCCCTCCCGACTCAGCGTGGCCAGAGCCGACAGCTGAGTGAGCGAGACTTGCGAGTCCACTCGCCTACCCCGAAGGTGGCGAGTCAGCCTCACCACCGCAAGCGACAGGTCGCTTGCCAATTCCCGATTGTCCTTCACACCATTTCCCGACGTCACAGCGCAGAGAATACGCCCTGGTACCGACCACGCGTCATGTAACCGCCTCGGTGATGGGTCCGACGGCGAAATATGCGACGAACAACAACGCGACGATCCACAACAGGGGATGGACCGACTTCGCCCGACCGGACCCGACCGCGAGTAGGACCCAGGTGATGAAACCGACGCCGATCCCGTTGGCGATGGAGTACGTGAAGGGCATCACCACGATGGTCAGGAAGGCAGGCAGCGCGTAATCGAAGCGGCGGAAGTCGATGTCGAGAACCTGCCCGATCATCAACGCACCCACCACGACCAGTGCCGGAGCAGCCGCTTCGATCGGAACGACGGCCGTGAGCGGGGTGAAGAACATGGCCAGCAGGAAGAGCAGTCCGGTGACGACGTTGGCCAGTCCGGTACGCGCACCCTCGGCGATTCCGGAAGCCGATTCCACGAACACGGTGTTCGACGACGCCGACGCACCGCCTCCGACGATGGCTCCGGCCCCCTCGACGACCAGCGCCTTGCCGATGTTCGGCAATTTTCCGTCCTTGTCCAGCTTCGCTTCCTTGCCCAGACCCGTCATCGTGCCCATCGCGTCGAAGAAATTCGCGAGTACGAGCGTGAACACCAGCAGCTCGCTGCGAGCACGCCGATGCGAGTGAACGCTCCGAACAGGTCGACCTCGCCCACCAGGGACAGATCAGGAGACTGAATCAACTCGGTTGGCAGCTGCGGGACCGAGAGGTTCCAGCCCTTGGGGTCGACGCCGTTCGACGGACCCACGTCGGTGACGGCCTCGACGATCGCCGCCAGCACCGTCGTGACCACGATGCCGATCAGCAGACCGCCACGCACCTTGCGCACCACCAGCACACCCATCAGCAACAACCCGAACACGAAGATCACCGTCGGCCACGACGCGATGGACCCGTCGATGCCGAGCCCGACGGGAACCGTCGTGCCCGCGGCGTCGGGGATGCGGCGCACGAAGCCGGAGTCGACCAGCCCGATGAAGGCGATGAACGCGCCGATACCGGCGGCGATCGCAGCCTTGAGCTCGGCCGGGATCGCGTTGAACACCGCCGTGCGGAATCCGCTCACCGCCAGCAACACGATGATGATGCCGTCGATGACGACGAGTCCCATCGCCTCGGGCCACGTCACCTGCGGTGCGATCGTGACGGCGAGCAGGGTGTTGATGCCCAGGCCTGCCGCGATGCCGAAGGGATAGTTGGCGACGATGCCGAAGGCGATGCTCATGAATCCGGCCACCAGCGCGGTCACGGCGGCGACCTGGGCGACCGGCAGAATGTTGCCGAGCACGTCGGTCTTGGCCGCTGCGTCGTCGGCGGAGAAGCTGCCCAGGATCAGCGGATTGAGGACGACGATGTAAGCCATGGCCACGAAGGTGACCACGCCTCCTCGAACCTCGGATCCGACCGTCGAGCCGCGTTCGGTGATCTTGAAGTAGTTGTCGAGTAGCCGCGACGACAATTGCATGAGCGAACGATAAAGCACACCGAAGCAGTTGGGTAACCGCAGCGGCGCAGCCGAGACCGACACAGCGGCGCAGCCGAGAACGACACAGTGGCGTAGCTTGAATTTCGTGGCCGACCTCCCCCAGATTCCGCGCAGCCTCACCGATCCGGTGCCGGTGTTGGCGATCGGCATCCTCGGCTGGATCATCGCGCTGGTGGTGTTCACGGCCACCGGAGATCGGGGCGGCGACGCACTGGCGACGTGTTGGTCCGGTATCGCCGTGGGTGCCGTAGGGTTCGGAATCTTCCTGATACAGAGAGCGGCGTCACGTCGCGGGAGCAAAACCGCCCAACGCGGCCTCGATTGAGATCAGGATCACGTTAGCTCGATCACCGCAGGCCCCCTGACGTGGGCAAACTAACCCGCCAGCCGGTTGAGTAACACAAAGTTAACGTGGACCATGGGTTATGTCAGTTCAGATAACCTCTCGATCCACGAAAGCCAGGCCATGAAGTTCGTCGCTCAGTACCGCAATCGCCGTAACCACGTCCGCTCGCTCCGCGCCCTCTACGCACGCGCCAACGCTGTCTCCAGCCCGGCCATGCGCGACGAGCTGCTCGTCATCGCCCAGCGCTCTGATTTCTCGCGCTGATCAGCCTGACGGCATAGATCCACCCCAGCCCCCACAGGGCACCGAACACCCAGCCGGCCAGCACGTCCGTGGTCCAATGCGCACCCAGGTAGATCCGAGAGAATCCGATCAGCAGGGACGCGACCACAGGTAGCACGAGCAATACCGGCCGATGCAGCCACGGATTCGGCGATCGCAGCATCACCGCGATCGCCACCGTGGCAAGCACCATCGACATCATCGCGTGGCCCGACGGAAACGAATGGCTCGCAATATCCACCAGCCGTTCCGGAATCGGTGGCCGCTCCCGCGCGAACGCGAACTTGAGCGCATTCATCGGACCCCACCCGGTCAGCATCGAGCCCGCGACCATCCATGCGTCGACTGTCCTCTTGGATGTCAGCAACGCAGCCCACGCCGCCGTCGACAACACGAACATCATGAACGTGTTGCCCACCGTGGTGATGATCCAGAACATCGTCGTGACCCACCCGACTCGGTGCTCGACCATCCAGTCCAGGATCACACCGTCAAGCCCCACGAGGTCGCTCCCAACTCTCCGTGCAGTGGACCGTTCCGTCGGCGGTCACCCACCACGGGACTGCTTTGTCTCCGCTCACCTCACCGGACAGCCGCACCACGAGTTCGCGATGCACCACCACCCCTCCTGATGGCAGCGGCAATCCCAGTACGGCACAGGCCGACACGGCTCCGGGTTCGCGATCCCAGGAGCTGACGCGTCCGGTTCCGAGCACTTCTCCGCTGATCGCCTCCGATGCGTGCCTGATGTCGAGAACATCGGCCAGTGCCGCAGCGGTGGCCATGTCCGAGAGCACGGCGATTTCCGGTGGAACCACGCTCGCCAGCCACGGAGCGTCGATCACGAGCGCATCCGACGCGTCCACCACCGCGCCGCCGAGCGTGCGGACACGATCCGGTGGATCGATGTCCGAGACCTCGATGCGCCGCTCTGCAACAGCGGTGGCGATGAGCGTGTGGGTGCGCGCGATCACCGCAGGGGTCGGACTCCGCTGTGGATCCGACAGCGCTGCCAGCAGCACACGAGCAGTCTGGGCGTTCTCGCAGATCGGCGCGCTGAGCACCGCCTGCAGTTCGTCGGCACGTGGATGATCCAGTGGATCGAGCAACCCGGCGAACGTCTCGTCCGACGGTGCCCGGAATTCCATCGGACGCGAACCGTGCACTCGCGCATGCCGTCCGATCCACCACGCGGTGTAGCCGTCACGGTCGATCAGTGCCGCACGGGTGCTCGGATCGTCCAGTAACACGGCCATCGCCTCGGACCATCCGTCCGATCGGACGAGGTCGAGATCCCGGACCGCGAGGAGCGTCTCCGGCTCCTCGGCCAGACTCGACCACCACGCCGACTCGTCGTCGAGATCGTGATCCGGCCCAGTCGGCAGTTCGTCACGCACCACCGAGAAACCCCACCCGACGCCCACTGCTCGCAGCGCCCGCTCACCGAACCTGTCCACCACCGCAGTCGCGAGGACGCCGAACGGCGAATCATCGATCAGCAGGTCCGCCAACGGCGCTCCGGGAAGCAACAATTCGTCGGCGCTGCGCAATTCGCCCTCGTGGTCCGCGAGGGGCAGGCCGCCCAGCCAACCCGGTAATTCGCCCGCCTCTCCCGCCAGCGCGAGCACGGCGGCGACCAGTTCGTCGGCCTCCTCGCTCTCGTCCCAGTCGAGATCGTCCAGAGCCGCCTCGAGCGCCGGGTCGGTGAGCAATTCGGTCGCAGTCGCCTCACGGGCGCCCAGCCGCGCCAGCAGCGGACTCACCGCATCCGGGTGAACCAACCGCACCCAGGTGACCGCAGCGGAGGCGTCGGAGCCGATCACCGTCGTCCGTGGACCGGTCACCGTACGACCGTCTGCGAGCGGAACAGGCAGCGCAGCAAGCTCTTCCGCAGCCACACCGTCGACCACGAGTGGGACCAACGCGTCGAACAGTCGACGCCACCAACTCGGCTCGCGATCGAGCCCACCGACCATCTCCGCCAGCCTCGCCAACCCGATCCGGTGCACACCCACTGCCGCGAGCGCCGACGCGTGCCGCCCACCCGACAGTGACGCGTCGAGCTGATTCGGAACGACATCGACCAACGCCGAGACGAGTTCCTCGGTGGCGTCGGCGACGACGTTCGCCCGCTCGGGCACGAGGTCGCGTCCGTCGGCACCGGGAAGCCAAGGTGCACTGGACAATCGACGGAAGATCAGCTCACGCAGTGCGCCGTCGACCTCACTGCGAGCGAATCCGACCTCGGGCACGAACAATACCCTGGATGCCGCGGGCAGCGAGGCCACGAAGTCCGCGTACCCGTGCGCTACCGCGTCGAACGAGACACCGGGCAACACGCGCCGTCGATCGGGTTGCATCGGCACATCGGCAATGACCAACGCGGGCAACGACATCAGCTCGTCCGAGCGAGTCGGAGCGCGCAGCACATCGGGCGGCGCAGGAACGGGCAGACCGTCGACGACCGGAGCGAGCCAGCGGGCAGCCGGGGTGACGAACTGCCGCCAGGTTCGCGGTCCGATCGCGATCTCGGCGCTGCTGTCGTCGAGTTCCGTTCTGGTGCAGTCGATCACGACACCGTCGATCTCGATGGAGTTCAACGCCTCCAGTTCGAGAAGCAGGTCGACCGCCTCGTCTGCAAAGCCTGCGGCAAATTCTTTCGCCGCAG
>NZ_BAOX01000267.1:0-6738 GCF_000813105.1 Rhodococcus sp. BS-15
TCCGCCGTCGGTTCGAGGCCTTCGGACACAGCCGGCCGGTCCGCGTGCCGGGCGAGGGCCGCGACGTCGACCTTGCCCACCTCGGTACGAGGAATCTCGGCCACCCAACGCACCTGGCTGGTGCGCAATTCGCGTCGCCAGGTGGTGTCGACTCGTTCTCGCACCGATCCGAGCACATCGTCCCGCTGTTGCGGTGCGCATTCGACGACGACTTCGATCCCGCCGTCCACCACGACCACGGCGGCTCTGGTCACCCCCGGGACGACGGCGATATCGTTGCGCAGAGCCTCGAGGTCGGTGCGGACTCCGTTGACCTTCACTTCGGCATCGGTACGGCCGAGATAGACCAGCCCGTCGGACGTGGCTCGCACCCGGTCGCCGGTCGCGTACATCCTGGTGCCCGATCCGGTTCCGCAGTCCACTGCCATGGGCAGGAACGAAGCCGCGGTGCGACGCGTGTCGCCGTGGTAGCCCCGCGCAACGCTGTCGCCCGCGATGTGCAGGGTCCCGACAGCGCCTACGGGTACTGGGGTGAGGCGGTCATCGAGTACCACTGCGACCGAACCACGGATCGCGGCGCCGATGGGCGTGCGATCGCGTCTGCGGGTGACCTCGCGCAACCACGTTGCGTTGGAGGTGCATTCGGACGGTCCGTACAGGTTGACGATACGTACGCCCGGCCACAGAGCCCGGGTGCGGTCGACCAGAACCGGATCGAGCGCCTCACCACCGAGCAGTAGCGTTCCCTGCGTCGTGATCGGACGGTGCGTCGCCACGTCCAGGAATTGATTCCACACGGCCGGCACCGTGTTGATCGACACGTTGTCTATCGCAGTGGCGCGGTCGATCTCCCGTAGTACGTCGCCCGACTCGGGCAGCACCACCGTGCCCCCGGCGGTGAGCTGCCCCCAGATCTGCTTGACGATGGCGTCGAATTCAGGAGCGCTGAGGACCGGCATGGTCACCCCTGGGCCGCAGAGGTTCTCGGCCTCGAGAAAAGCGCAGTAGGCCGACAACTGAGCCCGTTCGACGACGATCGCCTTCGGCTTCCCCGACGTTCCCGACGTGAACTGCACGTACGCGGCGGCGGAGGCCGACGTTCGATCGAACCCGCCGGAGGCCGATTCCTGATCCGAGGCGATGGTCGATGCGATGCGGGCATAACCGGATTCGTCGTCGGAGGACAACAACAGATAGGCGCGCCCCGAGATCAGGGCTCCGAGCAGTTCCACCACCGAACCGATCGACCGATCGAATCGCACCGCAACCACCTGACCGGCTCGTGATGCATCGAGTTCGTCGGCACGTACCTCGGCAGCGCGGACCAGGTCCGCATAGTCGACAGTCGCGGTAGCGGAACGAATGGCAGTGCGGTCGGGTGTGATTCGGGCATGTGTGCGGATGCGCTCGACGACATCGACGTTCTCGAACTGTTCCGCCGCGGGCAAGGGCACGTGACCGGCGATACCCGCGTCGAGTCGGCGTGCCGTTTCGGTCGCGATGGAGTGCGCGACCAACGAATCGAGTGTCCACCCGTCCGCCTGCCCCGAGACCTCCACCCGTTCGGATGTGGCGGTGATGATGATGTCACCGGCGTCCACCACCCAACCGGCACCGGTACGCGTCGTCCGTAGCGAACCGATAGTGCCTTCCCCCAACAGAAACGGTGTCAGCGCAGCATGGACGGCGGCCTCGACAGCATCGACGGAGGTGTCGGCCACGTGCGCCCTCACCCCGTTCGGTTCGTGGCCCGCACTGTCGTCGACCGCGACCCAGGCCCCGGCCAAACGAGCGAACAACGTATCGGCGGTCATACCCAACTCCCCTCTCCGGTCATGCACACCCGCACCTCCCGGGAGCCGGTGTACGGCTGCCGTCCGTGTGCGAAGCGGCGATTGTCGACGATGGTCAGATCTCCTGCCGCCCAGGGCACAGCGGTCGATGTCGCGTCGACCGCATCACGTACCGCGCTGATGTCGGATTCGACGAACGGCGTGCCGTCACCGAGCAGAGTGTTCTTGGGAATTCCGTCCTCACCCACGACGTCGAGCAAGTCCTCTCGCACTCCTGACGGCAGCGTGCGCACGTTGAACGCGACCATCTGGTTGAACCACGACTCGACGCCGCCCTCGCTGTCTCGGTACGCAGGCAGAGTCCACGACGACGTGACGACGTCACCGTCGATCCGCACGTCCTCTCCGCGTCGGGCGGCAGCGTCGAGAAGCTCGGCCTCGTCGTTCACGCCGTACGCGCTGCGCCAGTCGGTGCCGAGCAGCGGGTGAAAGGCGCGCCGGTACCGGATGCCGAGGAGACGGAGCCGCTCGGCAAGCGCGCTCGGAATTCGCTCGGCGATCGCCACCGTCGATGCAAGCGGAGTGGCCCCGCCGGAACGTGGAGGTTGCGCACAGCAGAATGCGAGATAGAGCGGCCAGGTACGCGAGTACGCCATCTCCGAGTGCAGATCGATCGCATACTCGGACGGGAAATCCGTGGACGAGTACACGTTTCGATCGATTCGGGTACGCGGCGTTGCGCCGCCGTGGTACTCGAGTGGCGCAGCGCCCGTCACGGTTTCGGTGATCGCGTCGAACTCGCGAACTGCCTCCCCGAGACCGCGCAGACGCAGCACGCCCTCGGTCGTGAGAATCTCGCGGAGTTCGATCAGATGAGAATCGATCCAACCGGTCGCGTCGGCCCCGACGTCGATCGCCGTGCTGGTGGTGGTGGTCAACGTGTGCTCCTCGGTGCAGAGTCGGCTGTGGTGCTGATGGGCAGATCGGGAACGCGTCGGTCCGTGGAATCGGCAGGCTCGGCGAGCTCGGCCAGGATCGCGAGAAGATCCTTCAGGATGCGGTGTCCGTCCTGCTCGGTCACCTGCTCCAGATCGCAGTTGAGGGTCACCTCGATGCCCGACGCGCCGCCGTGGTCGATCACCGACGCGGTCACCGCAAGGCCCGTGCGTTCACGGGTCGACAGCACATCGACGGGGCGACCGAGAAACTCTGCGGCCGAACCGGTTCCTCGCGCGTCGTCGACGATCACCGCGGTCTCGTACATGGCACCGACACCGGCGGTGACGACATCATTTGGATCATGTTCGTGCACATCGGATTCAGCCTCTGTTCGCAGAGCGCTGTGCATCGACTTCAGCAGAACGTCGACATCGGCGGGCAGTCGCACATCCAGCGTGCGGGTTTCGATGTACATGCCGGGCGCATCGTCGTGGCCCGCCGGACGGTGTTGTCCCACACTGCCGAACCGCACGTGCGGACCGGACCGGCCGAGCAGCAGTGCCCAGCCGGCGTGGGCAAGTGATGCCAGAGTGACACCGCGTCGGGCGGCGGCCCGCCGGAGTTGCCGAGCAGCCCCCGGTTCGACAGAGCGGGTCAGATCGATGTTCCCGTGGCCCGCCGCGGGTGCGTCCGGATCGAGTGGTGGCAGCAGCGTGGCCGGGGAACGGTCGAGAGAGGGGGGTCGTTGCCGATTCGCCGATACCACCATGTGCAGGAGCATCCGGTGATCGGCGTCCGTCGGCACGGGGCGATCGAAGTAGTGATCGTTTATGTGCTGCAGCAGCATTCGGACAGTCCAGCCATCGGCGACGAGATGATGGAAGGTCAGGATCAGTGCACCGTTCGAGATGGTCGCCCGAAAGAGCGCGGAACCTTCTGCGAGAGAATCGACTTCGATCCCGGCATCGAGGGTGTCGGACACGAAGACCGGTTCGGCGTGCGCTCGCACCACCAGGATCGGATCGGCGAGCCCCTCCCATACGATGTCGCCGCGTAGAAGCGGCATCACCGCGACCGCGGATCGGACGGCTGCGCACAGCCGGTCGACCTCGACGCCGTCCGGCAGTCTCAGGACGATCTGCTCGACGTATGCAGCAGCGGGATCGGAACCGCTGCGCAGGTACATCGCCTCCTGTACCTCGGTGAGCGGCGCGAGGGCCTCGACAGGCCCGGAAGCAAGTACGTCGTCGATCGTGTTGCCGCGCAGATCGATCGCACACAGTCCTGCCTCGACCGCAATCGGCCGGGCCGTCGTCGCGGCTGTCACCGCCGCCACGATCGCATCCGCGACCAGTTCCGCCGACTCCCCGTCCACGTGTTCGACCGCCACGACGAATTCCGCGCCTCTGAACCAGGCGTCGATCTGTACGGCGACCGGTCGCGCGGCGTGCGCGGCACGCAGGTGCCCCTCGCCGTACGCACCCGCCGAGCCCGTCCGATCGGCGTCGAGTCTCCCGACGTAGTTCACGCCGACGTGTGGACGCAGTCCCGGGCACGGGTCCGACCCGAGGACGTACCGCAGGAACGTGGGCAGCTGGCCGGTCGCGCCGAGACACGTTCGCCTCGAGCGGATCTCGGATATCTGCTCACCCGGTGTCGCGGGGTGCACCGGAACCGCGGACAGTCCGGTGAACCACCCGACGGTTCGGGTCAGATCGATACCCTCCGCATCGAGCTCACGTCCGTGCGTCTCGACTTCGATGACGACCGGCGCTGCACCTGCTGTCTCGGCGTACGCCGTGACCGCCGCCGACTGCAGGATCTCCTCGACACTGGCACCGACGGCTGCCGTCGCCGCGTCGATCACCGCGGCGGGAACACTTCGGTGCACCGAGACCGCGTCGCCCTCGGTGCCCGGATCGACGCGTCCGGCATCAGCGCCCATCGGCCTCAGTCCTCGATAGGCCGCGCGGCATCGCTCGTACGCACCGGGCGCGCTCGCGTCGGAGGCCAGCCATTGCACCCACTCGTGAACGCTGGTGCGCTCGGACGGAAGACGAGCGCCGTCGTTGCCGTGAGCGATGGCCTCGATCAGGTCGCCCGCAACGATGTGCAGGGACACGACATCCATGACGAGGTGATGCGCCAGCACGATGATCGTGGCCGCACCCGAGTCCATCGCTCGGACGACGCCGAAACCGATCGGTGTGCCGTTGTCGATGCCGACTCGGCCGGTCAACATGTTGAACACCCGCTTGCACGCGTTCGTCACTTCGTGTTCGACCGTGTCGAAGAAGAACAGAACAGGGCATGCCTCCGTGAGAACGAACTCCCGAACCGAGTCCGTCTCTTCGAGTCGGACTCGAAGCATGGGGTGTACGCGAAGCACCTCCGCTACTGCCGCGTCCACGTGGGCACTGTCCGGCAGGAAGTCCAGATCGAGCCGAATTGCCATGTTCCACTGTGCGATCGGCTCGCTCGACACGCGATCGCTGAACCAGTGCACTGCCGGCGGTAGAAGTCGGCTGCGATTCGGCTGGGTACCGTCGGCCATGGCAGACGGGTCGACGGATGCGGTTGCCACCAGGGCATCGACGGTGCCGTCGGCGAGGGCTACCCGTACGTCGAGTACGACACCGCTGCGCCGCACTATCGCCGACAGTTCCAGCGCACGCAGCGAATCGCCTCCGGCGGAAACGAACCCGACGTTTCGATCGGTGACTCCGAGAACCTCCCGCACCGCCGAGGTGACGATCCCGTCGATGTCGGCGGCGTCGCCGGGGTCACCCACG
Source organism: Rhodococcus sp. BS-15 (assembly GCF_000813105.1). Classification (NCBI taxonomy): domain Bacteria; kingdom Bacillati; phylum Actinomycetota; class Actinomycetes; order Mycobacteriales; family Nocardiaceae; genus Rhodococcus; species Rhodococcus sp. BS-15. Next base: position 5,525 of record NZ_BAOX01000267.1, read on the forward strand.
GCTGAGGTACCGGCGAGAATCCGAGTGCGCAACGCGACGTCGTCCACTTTCCCGTTTCGGGTCAGCGGCAACTCGGGGACCACGTGCACACGCGACGGCACCAGATGGGCAGGCAGGGTGGTTCCCATTGCCGCACGAACGGACCGAGCGTCCCTGTCTCGAACCACGACAACGCATTCGATGCGCACCGCCACACCGTCGCTGGGTGCTACGAGCAGTGCGCGCGCCGAGACCACGCCGTCCACTGCAACCGCCGCGGTCTCGATCTCGGCCGGATCGACTCGGTATCCTCGGACCTTCGCCTGACGGTCGACCCGGCCGACGAACGTGATGGAACCGTCGGCAGCCCTGAACCCCAGATCTGCAGTGCGATACATCCGTTCGCCGGCCGATGCTCCGGTGACCGAGTTCGGCCGGAACGCATCGGCCGTACTTCGGGGGTCTCCCAGATAGCCTGCGGCCAGAATGCCGGTCAGCCAGATCTCGCCGATCACGCCGTCGGCGACCTGCAGCAGATCGGGGCCGAGGACCGCAGCACCGCGGCCCGGCTGCGACGTGCCGATCGGGAGTGGATCGATCACCCGGCCGTCGACGCGGTGGGCGAGCGCCGTCACCACCGCCTCCGTCGGGCCGTACGCGTTCCAGAGCGCCACCCCGTCCGGTACGCGAGTTGCCCACGCCGGCAACGCCTCTCCACCGACGATGACCGTGCGCACGGTCGGGGGTAGCGCAGCGGAGGTGAACTGGGTCCAATAGCCTGTGGGCGGGTTGAACACGGTGACGGCGAAGTCGTTCAGGAACTGTGCGAGTTCGGTCGGCGCAACGATGTCCTTCGGTCTGCCCACCGCAGTAGCACCGACATACAGTGCACCCAACAACTGTTCGAGCGACGCATCGAAGGCCACGGAGCCGAACACCAACACGACGTCGGTCGGCCGATAGTCGAAACGCGAGCACGTACCGGAAAGATGGCGAGCAAGTGCGCCGTGCTCCACAGCGATCACCTTGGGCTCACCGGTGGTGCCGGACGTGAAGATCAGGTACGCGAGATGGTCGGCCGAGCTCGCCCCGGACCTCGACGGCAGCGCCACGGTCGACCGCACGGCCCGCTCGCCCGGCACCAACGACCAGTGCGCACCGGATCGGGCGAGCATGGTGTCGATTCGCTGGGCCGGAAGGTCGTCGTCGACGACCAGCCAGGTGCACCCACGGTC
>NZ_BAOX01000266.1:0-6746 GCF_000813105.1 Rhodococcus sp. BS-15
CGGTGGTGGTGGCGGCCGCTTCTGACCCACCCCTCGACAGCCGAAAGGGCCCGATCTCATCGCGAGATCGGGCCCTGTCGGGTGAGTGAAGCTCCTACGCGCCGATCAGACGAGATGCGATGTAGCCCTCGACCTGATCGAGTGCCACACGCTCCTGCGCCATCGTGTCGCGCTCGCGGATGGTGACGGCATGATCGTCGAGGGTGTCGAAGTCGACGGTGATGCAGAACGGGGTGCCGATCTCGTCCTGGCGACGGTAGCGGCGACCAATGGCTCCGGCGTCGTCGAACTCGACGTTCCAGTACTGACGCAGTTGCTGCGCAAGATCTTTCGCCTTGGGCGTGAGGTCCGCGTTGCGCGAGAGCGGGAGCACCGCGACCTTCACCGGAGCCAGACGACGGTCGAGCTTGAGAACGACGCGCTTGTCGACGCCACCCTTGGCGTTGGGTGCCTCGTCCTCGGTGTATGCGTCGACGAGGAATGCCATCAGCGACCGCGTCAGACCGGCCGCAGGCTCGATGACGTACGGGGTGTAGCGGGTGTCGGTGGCCTGCTCGTAGTAGCTCAGGTCCTGGCCCGACGCCTTCGAGTGCACCGAGAGGTCGTAATCGGTGCGGTTCGCCACGCCCTCGAGCTCGCCCCACGCACTGCCCTGGAAGCCGAACTTGTACTCGATGTCCACGGTGCGCTTGGAGTAGTGCGACAGTTTCTCCTTGGCGTGCTCGTAGAGCCGCAGGTTCTCCGGGTCGATACCGAGATCGGTGTACCACTTCATGCGGTAATCGATCCAGTACTGATGCCACTCGTCGTCCTCGCCCGGCTTGACGAAGAATTCCATCTCCATCTGCTCGAACTCGCGGGTACGGAAGATGAAGTTTCCGGGGGTGATCTCGTTACGGAAGCTCTTGCCGATCTGGCCGATGCCGAACGGCGGCTTCTTGCGTGAGGTGGTCAGCACGTTGGCGAAGTTGACGAAGATGCCCTGTGCGGTCTCGGGACGCAGGTAGTGCAGGCCCTCTTCGTTGTCGACCGGGCCGAGGAAGGTCTTGAGCAGGCCCGAGAACGCCCGCGGTTCGGTCCACGAGCCCGGTTCACCGGTCTCGGGATCTCGGATGTCGGCCAGGCCGTTCTCCGGCGGGTGGCCGTGCTTCTCCTCGTATGCCTCGATGAGGTGGTCGGCGCGATACCGCTTGTGCGTGTGCAGCGACTCCACCAGCGGGTCGGAGAACGTCTCGACGTGGCCGGACGCCTCCCATACCTCACGCGGCAGGATCACCGAGGAATCCAGCCCGACGGTGTCGTCGCGGCTGGTGATCATGTTGCGCCACCACTGCTTCTTGATGTTCTCCTTGAGCTCGACGCCCAGCGGACCGTAGTCCCAGGCAGACCTGGTACCGCCGTAGATCTCGCCGCACGGGTAGACGAGGCCTCTGCGCTTGGCGAGGTTGGCGACGGTTTCGACTTTGGACTTGGGTGCCACTGGCGGAGCTCTCCATCTTCGGTTACATCGTGTAAGAGGTGACGTGGGCGGTTTTCGCCCTGATCAGACTATCTGGCTCGGCGAGCGAAACCGAACAGCGGTCGAGTGCGAAAGTTGACATGCGCACCTGTGCATATCACAATGAATACGATTTGCAATAACAACTACTGCACTAACCTGGTACCAAGACGAAAGATCGCGCAGGGAGACACCGCCGGCAACGAACCGGCGACCGAAGGAGCCGCAACCGTGTCCACGGACTCGACAGTGGAAGCCAGTTCGACCCACCGGCAGGACCCCGAACATCCGTTGCACTCCGGCGATCCGTTCGCCGCCGCTCCCCCGGCTCACATCCCGCCGAAGGAGACTCTGACCGCGGCGGGCGACATCCTGCGCGCACTCGCGGCCCCGGTGCGCATCGCCATCGTGCTGCAGCTGCGCGAGTCCGAGCGGTGCGTCCACGAACTCGTGGTCGCCCTCGGTGTCACGCAACCGCTGATCAGCCAGCACCTTCGGGTACTCAAGCAGCGGGTGTGGTGCGCGGAGAACGCAACGGACGCGAGGTCCTGTACCGATTGGTCGACGATCACCTCTCCCACATCGTCGTCGACGCCGTGGCCCACGCCGAGGAAGGCCGGAACCTGTGACCGACAAGTCCACCGATACCGCCACACCCAGACGACCCGTCGTCGTCGGAGTGCGGGCCACCAAGCAGCGCAGTGCGATCTCGGATCTGCTCGACACCATCGAAGAGTTCAAGTCGGCACAGGATCTGCACGACGAATTGCGCAAGCGTGGTGAAGGTATCGGCCTCACCACGGTGTATCGGACACTGCAGACCTTGGCCGACGCCGGGACGGTCGACGTACTGCGCACCGACAACGGCGAGTCGGTCTACCGGCGCTGCTCCTCCGGACATCACCATCACCTGGTGTGCCGCTCGTGCGGTTTCACCGTCGAGGTGGAAGGACCCACCGTCGAGAAGTGGTCGCAGAGTGTGGCCGAATCCAACGGCTTCAGCGACGTGAGCCACACGATCGAGATATTCGGCACCTGCAGTCAGTGCAGCGCTGCCGGTCGCTGAGCCCGCTCAGGCGACGGCCTCTGCCACGCGAGGTACCAACGCGTCGATGGCGAACGGAATCGACAGCACAGAGTTGTACGTGATCGCTCCACGCTGATCGGTGGACAACGGAACGATCGCATCGCGCCGTGCAGCATCGAGCGTTCCGAAGATCGGGTTCTCCGCCACCACATCGATGTCGTCGCCGGTACCGAGATAGAGCACCAGGTCCGCGGCGAGCATCGAGATGTTCTCGGCCGAGACCGGAACGAAGAAGTTGGTGCCGTCGTCCTGGGCGCGGATCGATTCCGGGACCTCGAAGCCCAGCGAGGTGACGAACGTGCCGCGGGCATCACCGGGCAGATATGCGCCGAATTGGCCGTCGTACGGAAGCACCACTGCGGCAGTCCTACCCGAGAACTCGGGGTGTTCGTTTCGAGCCTGCTCGAGCGCGTCGTCGGTCTGCGCGTTCAACTCTTCGCCGCGGTCGCGTTCACCCATCGCGCGAGCGATGGTGTCGGTGGCCACCTCACGATCGACGGCGTAGGCAGCCGATCCTGCCGGTCGGGCGATAGTCGGCGCGATGCCGCTGAGCCTGTCGTACGTCGCCTCGTCGAAACCCGCATTGAGTCCGGTGATGAGATCCGGTGCCAGAGAGGCGATCAGCTCGAAGTTCGGCTCGGACTCCGAGCCCAGCAGCGTCAGCGGCGCGTCACCGACCAGTTCGTCGGTCCAGGGACCCAGTCCGGTCTCGTAGAACGTGTACCCGGTGTTCCCGACGGGAACGGTACCGAGCGCGATGACGGCATCGGCATCGGACACCCCGAGCGTGACGATGCGGGTCGGCTTCTCGGCGATGGTCGTGCTGCCGTAGATGTGATCGATGACGACCGGGAATGCACCGTCCGCCGACTGAATCGCCGTGTCGCCGGTGTCGGCCGTGGAGCAGGCCGACACGGCCACACCGAGAGCGATCACCGCCACCGCTGCCGTGAGCATTCGGGTCCACCGCACAGTCATCGCATCCGCCTCTACTGGGAAGTAAGTACAGGCAAACCTTAGCTGACCGGTCAGGGCAGTAGACCCTCGCGCGCCTTCTCCACTCCGGCGAGCACCAGAATGAGCATCGTCAACATCGCCTCGTCGTCCAGGCCGTTGGCGGGAAAGGTGTAGCGCAGCAACACATCCGCGAGCTTGTCGTGGGTGTTGACCGAGATCGCGCCGAACTGCGAGTCCGCATTGCGGTCGGCAACCTTCTTGTGCAGAGCAGGCTTCAGCGGCCGGTCCCACGCCAGGACAGCAGTGAGCGAGAGCACCTCGAGTTCGGGCGAGAGTCGAACGGCACGTAGCGAGCACAGAGCACCCGCGTAGTCGAAACCGAGAGAACCTTCCTCGCCGAGTGTGACGGTCGCGAACTGCGAGAGTGCCAATTGGGCACGGGCCTGCAGCGAAAGCCCCTCGTCCGGTGTCCCGTTCGCGTTCTCACTCATATTTGACTCCACCGAATCGACGGTCCCGAGAGGCGTATTCGATACACGCCTCCCACAGATCCCGACGGTCGAAATCCGGGAACAGCTTCTTCTGGAACACGAACTCAGCGTAGGCGGACTGCCACAGCAGGAAGTTCGACGTCCGCTGCTCCCCCGACGGACGCAGGAACAGATCCACGTCGGGCATGTCCGATTCGTCGAGGTACTTGGCGACGGTGGCCTCGGTGATCTTCTCGGGGTTCAGCTTGCCCGCAGCCACCTGTCGCGCGATTTCCCTTGTGGCGTCGGCAATTTCGGCCCGGCCACCGTAGTTGACGCACATCGTCAACGTCATCACGGTGTTGCGTTTCGTCAATTCCTCGGCAACTTCGAGTTCCTTGATGACACTGCCCCACAACCTCGGTCGACGGCCGGCCCAACGAACCCGGACGCCCATCTCGTTCATCTCGTCGCGTCGACGACGAATGACGTCACGGTTGAAGCCCATCAGGAACTTGACCTCGTCGGGACTGCGCTTCCAGTTCTCCGTCGAGAATGCGTACGCGGACAACCACTGCACCCCGATCTCGATGCATCCGCACACGGTGTCCATGAGCACCGCTTCACCCTGCTCGTGCCCCGCGGTGCGCGGCAGACCGCGATCCTGCGCCCAACGGCCGTTGCCGTCCATCACCAGAGCGACGTGGCGAGGAATGAGTTCCGGCTGCAGGATCGGCGGCCGAGCGCCCGACGGATGCGGATCGGGAGGGCGCACTGCCGACTGTTCGTCAGGCCGGGGTTGCGGCTCTCGTCGTCGAATCACGGTCCCCATCCTGCCCGACGGTGTCGGCGAACACGGAGTCAGGTTGCGCCAGCGGCACCTGATGCGGGTGCGAGCGTTCGATGAGCGGAAGTGTGCGCAACTGTCGTTCCAGATGCCATTGCAGATGCGCCGCCACCAGTCCACTGGCCTGCTTGCGGACGGCATCGGAGGTGGTGACGGTGTAGTCCCACTCCCCCCGCTCAAGCGCGACCATCAGATCGAGAACCCCGGTCGACGGCGTCGCCGAGCCCGGCGGTCGGCAATGCACGCACACGGCTCCACCGGCAGCGACATGGAAAGCGCGATGTGGCCCCACCGCTGCGCACCGCGCGCAGTCGGTCAGTGCAGGAGCCCATCCGGCGAAACCCATCGCGCGCAGAAGATACGCGTCGAGCACCAGCTCGGGAGGCCGGACGTGCTGCGCGAGGGCGCGCAGGGCACCGACGGTCAACTGATGCAGCCGCTGGGCGGGTGCATGCTCCTCACCTGCCAGTCGTTCGGCGGTCTCGAGAACCGCGCAACCGGTGGTGTAGCGACCGTAGTCGGCCACGATGTCTCCGCCGAACGCGTCGACCGTGTGCACTTGGGTGACGATATCGAGGTTGCGTCCCGGATAGAGCAGAACGTCGATGTGCGCAAACGGCTCGAGCCGCGCACCGAACTTGGATTTGGTGCGCCGAACCCCTTTGGCAACGGCCCGCACGATCCCGTTCTCCCTGGTCAACAACGTGACGATGCGATCGGCCTCACCCAGCTTGTGCTGGCGCAGGACGACTGCGTTGTCACGGTATGGCCTCACGTGATCCAGTGTCCCACGCGCGCAGCAGCGGTGACCGTTCCCGCGCTGACGAGAAGTCGATACTGTGCAGGCGTGGATTTTCATCGGTCGACTCTCGTTGCCCAGGCCGACGCTCTCGCGTCGGGTCGCATCACCTCGGTACAGGCGGTCGCCGAATCGCTCGATCGGATCGAGAAGAGCCAACCCGTGCTCAATGCGTTCCGACTCGTGCGCCGCGACGCCGCTCTCGCCGAGGCAGCCGAAGCAGATCGGCTGCGCGCCGCAGGCACCACCGCTCCCCTGCTCGGCGTTCCCGTTGCCGTCAAGGACGACGTGGACGTCACCGGGGAACCGACCGCCTTCGGTTGTGCAGGCGACTTTCCACCTGCCACCACGGATTCGGAGGTGGTGCGCAGACTGCGTGCGGCAGGAGCGGTCATCGTCGGGAAGACCAACAGCCCCGAACTCGGCCAGTGGCCGTTCACCGGCGGCACCTTCGGGCACACCCGCAATCCATGGGACCGCGAGCGCACTCCCGGCGGCTCCTCGGGTGGCAGCTCTGCCGCAGTGGCTGCCGAATTGGTCTCTGCCGCTCTGGGTTCCGACGGTGCAGGCTCGGTTCGAATTCCGGCCTCGTGGACGAATCTCGTGGGGATCAAGCCGCAACGCGGACGCATATCGTCGTGGCCGGAGGCCGAGGCGTTCAACGGCATCACCGTCATCGGCCCGCTCGCGCGCACCGTGGCCGACGCGGCACTGCTCCTCGACGTGGTCTCCGGTAGTCATGACGGCGATCTGCATCGTCCGGTACCGCTGACCGTCTCCGATGCCGTCGGACGCAACCCCGGCTCGCTGCGAATCGCGCTCAGCCTTCGTAAGCCCTTCATCCCGACGCCCGCACCACTGGATCCGGAGATCGCGGCGGCGGCGTACGAGATGGCGGCGGTGCTGCGATTGCTCGGACACCGAGTGGTCGTCGACGACCCCGCCTACGGAATGCTGTTGGGGCTCAACTTCTTACCCCGCTCGCTGGCAGGTGTGGCGGCCTGGGTCGACCGTCTGCCCGATCCGTCTCTCGCCGACCCGAGGACCCGAGCCAATGCCAAGAGCGGCCGGGCTCTCGCCGGAGCGCC
>NZ_BAOX01000265.1:0-6777 GCF_000813105.1 Rhodococcus sp. BS-15
GCGGACACTTCCTGACCAGGTCTGTTGCAGGGGGTGGGGTCGGTGGTTCGTTCGGTGTCCGAATGCCTTGTCATACCGATCTGGTGAGCAAGAGTCCGCACCCGTAGGCCTTCGCGGATCCCACGCCGTGGGTGAGCGCAGTGCTGTGGGCTTGTGCGTCCATGATGCGCGCTGTACCTGTGTACACAACGGTGGTGTGTGCGAACACGGCCTTCGGTGTTGCCCTGTGGGCTCGGGGTAAGGATTTGATGGCGCTGTCGAGTCGCGGTCCCGCGTGGACGGTGAGGCTTTCGACGTCGAGTCCGCCGGCCGCCAGCATCTTTCGTCCCCAGGTATCGCGTTCTGCACTGGGGAGGGGGATCTTCTTGCCCCGTGCGCGGGGCGCGGTGTCGGTGCGTGGGGCGGAGGGAACCGATTTGGTCGGGGCGGCAGTGAGCTGAAACGCGACAGTCCCCGCCAGCGGTGGATTTCGGCGGCGTTGGTCGATGCTGGTGTGAAGTACACCGGCATCGAAGTGCCAGTCTGGCGGTGTCTTTGCTTGCACGACGAGGCGGACGCGATTGTGGGTCTCTAGCGAGAGCGTGTAGAGGATGCCGAGGGTGCGACGTGGTTCGGTATCGGTCGGCAAAATTTGGTCGCGCCAGCCGGACATGACGAGTCTGTGCATGTTGTGGGCATCGACGAGGGCGCGCCTGACCTCAGGGTGGCGTGCGTCGAGTGTCAAGTAGCTGGTGTGCAGCGCGACAGTCTCGATATCGGTGGTCATGGGTGCTCCTCGGGTGCGAAGAAGTCGATGGCGCTGCTCGCTGGGGCCGCGCTGGAAGGTAGCGAGATGTGGCGTTTCTCAAGGCGTCCGGCGTTTCGGCGGCTGTCGAAACGGGTGGGTTGATCGATCACAATCTCTGTGTCGGGGTGGGGTCTGCGGGTGGGGTGCACTTCGGTCCAGAGAAGGTGCTGGGCCTGTGAATGGCGTGGGGGGATGAGATCGAGTGCGGCGGTGGGGTCGTCGACGGAGTGAACGGTGGGGCCGGGGGGAGCCGACAGGGGATATGCCTGCGGCCAAGGTGCAGGCTGCGTGCGGGATCTGTGAGGGCTCTCGCGATCCGGTCCACGAGTTCGCGGGGGCCGGACAACGCAATGGTGAAGTCTGCGTCGCAGAGGTATTCGTCGGTTGTCAGGATCGCCGAGGTCCGTTTCGCCACGAGGGAGCCTTTGCTGTCGCGGTCGATGTTTTTCGGTGCACTGTAGGTCCGCTCGAGGGGCGCTCCTTTCGACGCCGCGCGTGCCAAGGCCGGATCGGAGAGGACTTCTGAGGGGAGCAGTGGGAACGATCCTGACCCGGATGTGTGGAAGTCTGATTCGATTCGTCCGGCTCGGTCGGCCCGCACACCCAGTCTCAAGGCTCGCAGGTCGTCTATGTCATCGGTGCGATCGCGCCCGAGGGCGTTCGCGACCAATCCGATGACGCCGGATTTGGTGGGATGGTCCTGTGTCGGCCGAGTTGAGCTTCTCTCGCGCGTCGACCACGCCTGCTGGGGGCCGGTCAGTTGGAAGGTGACAGTGGCGGTGGTCATCTGCGGACCGTTGCGATGAGATCGGCGAGGCTGCTTGCGATTCCAAGCCCATCGAGGTCGAGTGCGTCGGCGACGGTGGGGTTGATCGCCAGTACTGCGGTCGATCCGCCTGTATACGGTCGCATTGTTGCGCTGTGGCGCAGGAGCCGTGTGGCGGCGTCGATGGCGACCTGGGTTCCGCGGATGGCGGGGGAGAATGCGTCGGCGAGTGAATAGACGGCGGTGCCGGTGTCCGCGAGTACGACGATGGGCAGGGTATGGGCCGCGGAGGACCGCTTCTTTCCGGCCGGTAGGGATCGGACGGACCATTCGATGAGTGCGGCTTCTGCTGCGAGCGCGAGGCGCTCGATCACTGCGAGGTCGGTGGAGGCAGTCGCCAGGTTGGCGCGGAGCTGTCGTCGATCGAGCTCGATGTATCGGTAGAGGGTCGGTGCGGCCAGATCTGCGGTATCGAGCATCATCGATACCGCTTCGTCATCTCTGGCGGCGTCATCGACGGCAGTGAAGAAGTCTGCTTCGAGCGCCATCGGATCGACGGAGAATGCGTGTGCGACCGAGACTGCGCCGTCGATGTTGCGACCGGGGATTTCAGCGAGCATGCGACCGAACAGAGCGAGGTCGATGGTCGCGTCGACGTCGAGTGCTGCGTGGGCGGCCGCGATCACTTCGTCGGGGATGCTCAGGGCCGCGTCGGACTTCTTCTTCGTGCTCCCTGTGTCGGCGGCGTAGACGATGGAACCGTCGTGCTCTGCGAGGACAGCGGCGACGCGTGAGGGAAGGTTCTCGGACGCGAACACTGCAGCGGCGGTGTTGCCTGTCTTCTCGTTGGCTTTGAGCCCGAGTCGAGTGAACAGTGCTGCTGATACCGCGGACGCGCGGTGGGGGTCGATGCCGTGGCGGGTAGCAAGAACATCTGCTGTGAGCTGAGGGAAACGGGTGGTGCGTAGGCCGAATGCTCCGCCCTCGATGGCTGCGGTGCGGACGCCGGTGCGGATGGCGCGCTTCCACGATTGGCTCGACACGCGGACGCGGGTTACGCCGTCGACGGTGATCTTCTTGATGGCTCCAGCGTCGTCGCGGTTCAGTAGTGATGCTGGTACGGCATGCAGGATATGGAGAGCGAGGAAGGGGGCGAGCGTGGTGTCGGGCATGGTGGTGTCCTTTGACGAGTCGTTTGTCAGGATGCGGAGGTGGGTGCGGGTTGATAGGTATGGAATTGCCGGGCCCAGAGGACGCGGGTTATGTTGCGTGTCTGTGGGTTTCGCCATGCGTGGATTTCGTCGGCGACGCTGGACCAGCGCGGGGGGTAGTCGGAGGAACGTAATGCTGTACCGATCGCGTCGACGGTGAAGGAGAGCGCGGGGTCGCTGTCGACTGTGGTCAGTCGGGTGAGGAGTCTGAGTGCTGCCGGGTTGCGGGGGCCGCGAGCTCCGGGGGAGCCGATTGTTCGCAGTGCATGCCCGAGCCCTGCACCCTCGGTTCCGTAGCGGACTGAGGCTCGCCCGAAGTGCCATCGGGCGAAGAGTTTTCCCGTCAGTGCCCAGGAAATCCATTGCTCGTCGTTCGCCTCGGCAGTGAGCCCGATGACGACGGGGTCGACGATGCCTTCTGGCTGCCATTTGCTGAGCCGTCTGAGCGCGGGGTCATGTGCGTGTGCAGCGGCGGCCAGGGTACGGATGTAGCGGTCAGTGGCTGTCGGAGCGGTGGGCTCAGGCTCGGTCATTGGCTTGTGTCTCCGTCGGCGATCGAAGTTGTCGGGGTCATCGCTGCTGCTGCAGCGGTGGGTGATGCGGCAGCGATGGTGGATGCGAATTCGGTGATGGAGGTGTCGGCGCAGGCCCGCATTTGTGCGATCGCGTCGGCGATGGTGGTCTGGGCGGTCAATGCGGCTCGGACGATGGGCTCGAAATCTGTGTTGAGGCGGGTCGTGGTCGGCATCGATCGTTTCCACCATGCGTTGGTCGAGGTAGGCCCCGATGATGGGGCCAGGCTGCGTCCGGCGGCAATGATGCGTCCGATCAGGCGCTTGCGTGTTTCGGTGATAGCAGCGTCGAGTTCGGCCGCGCAGGCTCGGCTGATGAGTGGTACCGGCAACGTGCCGGTGACCGGTCCGTCGATGCGGGATTGGTAGGCCGCCAATCCTGCCAATCTGATTCGTCCGTTCGAGGGGAGTTCGGCCGCGAAGACGCCGGGCGCATCATCGGATGCGTAGGCGGTGAGGAGTTGTCGCCACGGGGGGCGGCTCAGGTGTACATCCCATGCCGTGTAGGGATCGGCTGGCTTCTTTTTGGTGAAGGTTGTGTGGGGCACCAGGTGTGGGTCGGTGCTCTCGCCGTAGCGCAGTCCTTCGGTGATCGAGACTCCACCGACGTAGCCGTCCGGATCCGGTACAAGCAATATGGATCTGCTCTGCCACGTGAGTGCGTCCGCTTGACCGCCTGGGGGAGGTGTGTCTGCAGGGCGACCTCCTGGCCAACTGTGGTGGAACGTTCCAGCAGGACCGGGGCGACGGTTGGCGACCAGGGTGTCGGCGAGGTTTCCAGCGTCAACCCAGGCGAATGGGCGCGGTGATGCAATTGCCGACTTTGCCGACTTGACCCCGAAGACCGACTCCGGAAAGGGCTGGATGCCCCCGACTGAGAATTGCTGCCGCATCAGCAGTGCTCGTGCAGCTGCGGCCGGTGTGAGGCGCGTGCCGCTTTCGTTGTGGTGGTGATCGAGAAGAGTGGACCCGTTGCCCGCAAATCGGTAGGGCAACGTCACAACGGGAGAGACTGAACGCTCCGAGAGATGTTCTCGCAGCTGTGAATTCTGCCAAAACGGATCGGAACTGCCGAAGAGTTCCCATCGCCGTGCCGTGCCGTTCAGCCAGCGAGCAGGGTCGCCATAGCTGACCAGGTCGATGGCCAGAAGCATGCGTAGGATTGCAGCGTCCTCGAGGGCATCACCGGAGGTGACGTCGAGAATGTCCCCGCGGTCACGGACGGCGTCGGCCACACTCACTGTTGCTGGGCCGTCGACAGTGAACACATCGATCCACGGGTCGGTCAGAAGGTTCATTTTTAGAACACTACGTATCGAACATTGAGAACGATACTCCGGGCCTGATTGTCGGCTACGGTCTACTGCTATGCAGACCGCCGCGACCGGCTATCGACTTCGCCCCCACCAGAGCCTGGCCCTCGAACAGATCGGTCAGACGTGGGACGCGGGGTCGACCCGTGCAACACTTGTAATGCCCTGCGGGACAGGCAAAACGGTTGTGATGCACGCGCTCCTCGAAATGCAGTCGACGCGACCCGCCCGGACAGTGGTGTTCGTACCGACAGTGCGCCTGCTCGTACAGACCATGAACGTTCTTCGCTCGGCGTCACCTAGATCGACGTTGATCGCAGTCTGTAGCGCCAACCGTGCAACGACAGACGAATTCGGCGCAGCGGAAGGGCCGACAGAAGAGCCGGACCTCGATCCGAGGACCGCTGTCGCCGCACTCGACGTACACGGCACCACCGACCCCGCCGAACTCACCGCACTGCTCGCTGGCTCCACGGACACTCTTGTCGTCGCGACCTACGCGTCTTCGATGGCGGTCGCCGCCGCGACCGTGGCATCGGCGATCGTGTGGGACCTGCTGATCTGCGATGAAGCCCACCGCACCGCAGGCAGAGCCGACAAAGCATGGAGTATCCCGCTGGACAACACGATGATTCCTGCGCACCGGCGGCTCTTCGCCACCGCCACGGTCCGCGAAGTGGAGTTGGGTCTCGATGACCCAGAGGAATTAGGTCCAACCGAGATCAACTCGATGACCTCGGTGGCCGAGTACGGTCCGATCATCGCGCCGATCAGTCTCCGCAGCGCCATCTCCGAACGCCTGCTCTCGGACTACCGCATCGCCACCATCGGTGTGGAGGAAGCCGCAGCCTTCGAGGTCCTCGAGACTCAAACAGCCGCTAACCCTCAGCTCGATCCCGCCGCCGCCGCCGCGCAGCTGGCTCTGATGCGCGCAGCAGAGTCGATGCCAACTCTGCGGTCGGTGATGGTGTTCCACAACAGAATCGACGTCTCACGCGCGTGGGCCAGTCAGTTTCGTGCGCTGGCGCGAGAGGCAGGAAAAAGTGTGCGTGTCTTCCACGTCGATGGCGGTAGCGATCCCCGCCATATCTCGGCGGCGCTCTCTGCGTTGGCTCATCGCTCGGATGAGCTTGTCGTAGTGTCCAATTGCCGACTGCTCGCGGAAGGAATCGATGTCCCCGCGCTCGACGCCGTGATGTTCGCCGCGCCGCGGTCGAGTGCACCCGACATCGTTCAGATAGTCGGGCGAGTGCTCCGGCCCCACCCGGAGGGGCACCACAACAACGCACTGATCATTCTGCCGGTACTGCATCGGAAGGACATGAACACCAACACGACCACCGAGGAGCGAGTCGCTCGGACCCGCTACCTCACTGCGTGGCAAGTACTGACGGTCCTCGCAGAAGAAGACGAAATGATCTACACCTCGTTGGTCGAACACCGTCGCGCGATGGAGGGCGATGCCCCGCCTCCAGGCCCGGACAACAGAGTCCGGTTCGACGCCCTCGAGCTCCCGATCAACATAGGCGATGGATTCGTCCTGGAAATCGTCCGAAGGACCACCAGCGGATGGCTGCGCGTCCACCATCTCCTACGTCAACAAGCACTCCACGGAAAGACCGTCAACCCCCGCGTCGGGCTGACCGTCCGCGACCCCAACACCCCCAACGGATACCCACTGGGAGCGCGGGTCGAGGCCCTGCGGCGCGCGAAATCCGCAGGGCGGGTACCGAAGCGAATCATTGCACTCTTCGATGACGACCCACTACTTGCCGAATGGTCGTGGGACAAAGCCGCCGGCCGCAACTCAGCACTATCGGTCGATCGAAAGATCGACCTCGTCGAGCGCTACATCTCCCTGACCCGAATCCCCCACATCCTGCCCTCCGCCACGGTCGATGAGCCCGAGACCGGGCGAAAAATCAAGATCGGAGCCTGGGTTGCAAACCTCAGGCCCAGCTCGCTTACACCGACACAGCACGCCCGAATGAGCGCGCTGCTCCCTGATCGGTTTCGACCACGATCTTGATGGCCAGGAGTACCCGTGGTTCGCTTTCTTGGATGCGTGGCAGCCCTGGTGCACGCTCGCCCCGTTTCGGGCAACGCTGTAGCGCTCGGCGTCCGCCCC
>NZ_BAOX01000264.1:0-6793 GCF_000813105.1 Rhodococcus sp. BS-15
CGACGGTGCTGCTCGCCACCGGCGGACTGGGACAACTCTTCTCGTGCAGCACCAACCCACCCGGCGCGACGGCCGATGGTATTGCGCTCGCACTCGACGCCGGTGCCCGGATCGCGGATCTGGAATTCGTGCAGTTCCATCCGACGGTGCTGTTCGCCGCCGGGTCCACGGGCCGCCGCCCGTTGATCAGCGAGGCGGTGCGAGGAGAGGGAGCTCGGCTTCTCGATGTCGCAGGCAGGCCCTTCATGGCGGGAGTGCACCCGCTCGGTGACCTCGCGCCACGCGACGTGGTGTCCCGCGCCATCGCCGAACTGCTGCACGTCAGCGGTGACGACCACGTGCTGCTGGACGCCCGCATGGTCGAACGCGTCCACGAACGGTTCCCGACCGTGACCGCCTCGTGCCTTGGTGCCGGCATCGATCCGGCGACGGACCTGATTCCGGTGGCACCTGCAGCGCACTATTCGTGCGGGGGCGTGGCGACGGATACGTCCGGACGCACCTCGGTTCCCGCTTGCTGGCCGCGGGCGAAGTGGCGCGCACCGGGCTGCACGGTGCCAACAGATTGGCGTCGAACAGTCTGCTCGAGGGTCTCGTCGTCGGCGACCGTGCGGCCTACTTGGCTGCCGAACGGGTCGGCCGAAGCGGAGGCATTTCGGATGTCGCATTGCCCACGTATCGCCGTATCGACCGCGCGGTGCTGCAGCGCACCATGACCGCCGAGGTCGGCGTCGTACGGGATGCAACGGGTCTTGCTGCAGCGCAACGTATTCTGGCGCACGGCGTGGTATCGGAACCACCGGTCGATGCGCGCGCAGTCGAGGATGCAGCGCTGACCGCTGCGGCAGAGGTGATCGTGCTGGCCGCGTCCGAGCGCCGCGAGAGCCGAGGGTGCCATACCCGACGCGATGTCCCGGAGAGTGATCCGGCGCAACGCCGCAGTCTGTTCGTCGAACGAGATCAGGGCGGGCAGTTGACGATAGTGAACGACGATGTGATGACGGGAGCGCACTGACATGACCGACACCCCGAACGAGGTGAACCCGGGCGTCGATCGCGCGAGGTACTCGCACTGATCAGGACCGCGCTCGACGAGGACCTGCGGTACGGACCCGACATCACCACGCTGGCAACGGTTCCCGAGAATGCCGTCGCCACGGCATCGGTGGTCTCGCGTCACTTCGGCACGATCGCCGGGATCGATGTCGGTCTCCTGGTTCTCGACGAGGTGATCGGAGCCGACCAGTACTCCGTCGTGAACCGCATCGGGGACGGATCCGAGGTCGAACCGGGACAGGCCGTTCTCACGGTCGAGGCCCCGACTCGGGGTTTGCTCACTGCCGAACGCACGATGCTCAACATCGTCTGTCACCTTTCGGGGATCGCCACCGCGACGGCCGGCTGGGTCGCCGAGGTCGCCGACACCGAGTGCAAGATCCGGGACAGTCGAAAGACGTTGCCGGGGCTGCGTTCACTGCAGAAGTACGCCGTTCGTGCCGGCGGCGGCGTCAATCATCGGATGGGTCTGGGCGATGCCGCGCTCATCAAGGACAATCACGTGGCGGCTGCAGGTTCGGTCGTCGCTGCCTTGAACGCGGTGCGGGCTGCGGCTCCCGACATCGCGTGCGAGGTCGAGGTCGACAGCCTAGAGCAACTCGACCAGGTGCTCGGCGAGAACGTAGAACTGGTTCTGCTGGACAATTTTCCGCTGTGGCAGACGCAGATGGCGGTGCAACGTCGCGCCACCCACGCGCCGCAGACGAAGCTGGAATCCTCGGGCGGCCTGACCGTCGACGTGGCTCGGGACTACGCGCGCACGGGGGTCGACTTCCTCGCGGTGGGCGGTCTGACACACTCGGTGACAGTGCTCGATCTCGGCCTGGACATGTAGTCGAGCCTCGCAATGTGAGGACTGCTTTCGAAGATGGAAGTTCAGAGTGTCCGCCTCGACAGTTGGATCTGGGCGGTCCGGTTGTTCAAGACGCGGTCTGCCGCGGCTGCTGCCTGCCGCGGCGGACACGTCCGCGTCAACGGAACTCCCGCCAAACCCGGGCATCGCATCGGCCCCGACGACGAGATCAGACTCCGGGCCGATGGGGTGGAGAAGATCGTCGTCGTGGTGCGGGCCATCACCAAACGTGTCGGCGCAGCGGTCGTTCCCGAGTGCTTGATCGATCGCAGTCCGCCGCCGCCACCGAAAGAAGTTCTGGCCTCCGTACCGAGGCGTGATCGAGGGGCGGGCAGGCCCACCAAGCGCGATCGTCGTGAAATCGACCGACTGCGGGGCCTGGGCCTCTAGTGCTCCCGGCTCCTTTCAGTTACCCATTCTGTTTCTGGCCATCGACGCTTCCCTTGTCATCGCCGCACCGCTTCTGTTGATGTCAGTGGGACTCGGAACAGCTGTTCTGATTCACAATCGAAAGCGTCACCCGGTTCGCTGAAAGATCCCTACGCGCGTGTAGGCAGGGCTGTGCCCTGACGCTTGTGTGGGTCGTCAGGCGGGTTGGCGTGGTTCTTCGTAACCGGTTTCGTCGGGCTGGTCGGGTGGGTACAGCACTTCCTCGGGGTGGTGTGCGTGATTGATCAGCCGCGCCTGCGTGGGTCCATTCCGGTGGGTGGATGCCACAGGGTGCGACCCGGATAGCGATGTCCTGCTCCGGTTTCGGTGGTCGCCCACTTTCCTGGTCCGGTGCCGACGAGTGCGTGGTGCATGTCGCAGCCGAAGGTCAATCCGTCGATGTCGGTGTAGCCGCCGTCGACCCAGTCGGTGACGTGATGGGCTTGGCACCACGTTGCCGGGCGAGTGCAGGAGGGGAAGCTGCAGCCACGGTCGCGGGCGATGAGCACGATGCGTTGATCGGCGGAGGCGATGCGTTTCGAGCGGCCGAGGTACAACGCCCTGCCGTGGTCGTCGAAGATCGTCAGGTAGTGGTGGGCGTGGGAGGCCATGCGGATTGCGTCGCGAATCGAGACGCGGGAGCCGGTGCCGGTCATCGCGTAACCGCAGCCAGCTTCGAGATCTTTCAGTGTCATGGTGACGATAGCGGTGACGGGCAGGCCTCGATGTGTGCCGAGGGTGCCGGAGGCGAGTGTCTGCCGGAGCGCCAGTTTCAGGGCGTCGTGATGGCGTTCGCGTTGGGTGCGGATATCCCGCGCGGCGGCAGCGTCGCGTGCTGCAGCCTTACCCAGCGCTTCGTCGCCGCCGCCGTCTGTATCGGCATCGGCTGTGTCGTCGGGTTCGGCTGTGTCGTCGGGCCCTGTGCCGCAACCGCAGTCGATGCCGTCGCCGGACGAGCCGTCACCGTCGCATGGACCGTCGCCCCACAGTCCCGCATCGCTCGTCGGACCGTCGTCCGGCTGTGGGTGCGGTGGGGTCTCGGTATCGCAGACACCACCCGATGGAGGCGAATCCGGTTCAGCTACTGCAGGATCGGGACGCGCACCGTCACTCTCGGCACCAGGGGTCGTGCTGTCCTTGCTGCCGGAAGTGCTGTCGGTCTCGTCGGTCTCGTCATGGACGACGGACGTCGGGTCCGCGGGGTTGTTGACGCCAGGTTTCGCGGCTTTGGAGAACAGGGCTTCGAGGTAGGCGCGTAGTTCGGGGTCGACGCAGAACTTTCCTTCCGACATACCGTCGGCACCCTGCTCACCGAGGTAGAAGAACGCATCCCTCCGCTTCCGTGGCCTCGGCTTTCCGTCCTCGTCCTCGTCCTCGTCCTCGTCTTCGTCATCGTCGTCGTGGTCGCCGTCGGGGTTGAGGATCGAGTCCAAGTGCGCGACGACCGGCGCGAAGTCGTCGGGCCGGAACTTCTTCGCCTCTGTCACCAATTGCTGTTCGGCGAGATCGCGGGTCTGCGGATCGACACTCGAGGGGAGATGTCTGAAGAATTCGCGGATCATCTGCACATGCTTGGCATTGAGCAACCCCGACCGCAGTGCTTCGGCAGTTCGCGGCAGCAACGGCGGCAGTACTTCACCCGAGAACGCGGTCCGGTCACCCAACTCCGCCGCCAGACGCACTCGTGCACCCGCTGCTCGTGGGGTGATCCGCAGCATCCACGCCACCGACGACGGCACCGACCCCGGATACACATCGAGGCCGTGCTGACCGATGAGTTCGTTGAGCCAGGTGTACGAGTACGCCGACAGGGATCGGGTCAGCATCTCCATCCGTTGGATCACCGCACGCGATCCGCATTCGTCCACGACACCGACGCCTGTTCCGCCAACTCCGCCGCCGCGGACTCGACCCGGTCGACCAACATCGACAACTTCGGATCGGACACCTCAGGGGTGGGCGGCACCGTATCGATGCCGTCCACCCCTGATCCGCCGTCCCCTGAAAGCATGAACAGAATCTACCGCGACCCACCGACACACTCTCGAACACACGTTCTCATGGATTCGGGGCGGCGCGAGATGCAGACGTCAGCGACGCTTGCCGCTGCGTCGGGCGTTCGTCTTCGTCTTGGCAACGGGGCGAGCAGGTTTCGAGGGGTGCGCTTTCTTCTTCTTGAACGGTGTTTCGTCCGACGGTCCGCGTGAGCTGCGGGTCGAGCGGCCGCGGACGATGCCGATGAATTCCTCGATGCGGTCGTCCTCGCGTTCGGCGACCCAGGCCAGTGCAATCTGCGACTGCTCGACGTCGGTCACCGGGCGGTAGACGAGGTCCCTACGGGCGTTGAATCGGGCGACCGAGTGCGGCACGATCGCCACCCCCAGCCCGGCGGCCACGTACTCGAACGTCTCGGCGACGGAATTCATCGGGGGCAGTTCCGGTCGATTGCCGACCACGAGTTCGGTTGCCACCGCTGCCCATTCGGGCACCGTCGCTGGTTCGGCGAGCAGATGCTCGTCGGCGAGATCGGTTGCGGTGACCGAATCGAATGCGGCGACCGCGTGGTCTTTCGGGACCACCACGACCTGCACTTCTTGATAGAGACCGATCGCGTTGAGGCCATCGCGGTCGATCGGCGGTCGAACGAAGCTCACATCGACCGTGCCCTCGTGCAAAGCCGACACCTGTGTCTCCGGCGTCGTCGCCACCACGGACAGCGTGACGTCCGGAAAACGATCCGCCCAGATACGCGTCCACTTCGTCAGCGTCACACCTTCGGCGTATCCGATGGTGAACGTCGTCGGCTCGGCAGCAGCAACCTGCGCGAGTTCCGAGAGCCGATCGTCCTCGGCGATCTCCACCAGCGCCCGCTCGAGCAGATCGCGGCCGTCGGCAGTGAGTTCGGTGGGGGAGGCACCCGGCACGAACAGGTCGACGCCGAGCTGTTCCTCGAGTTCCACGACCGTCTTGCTCAAGCGGATTCGCGAGATTCCCAGCGACTGAGCAGCGCGCGCGAAATGCAGTTGCTGCGCTACCGCCGCGTACCAGCGCAGTGTCTGCACATCGATGTTCACAGTGTCGAGCCTATGGGACGAGGAGGGCAGTGAGGGACGGTGGCGTCGAGAGCGCCGACGGCCGGATAAGCTGTTCCGGTGAGCCCGGAGAACAAGCAGCAGACCATGAAGCCATTGACCGCGGCGAACAAGCTCGGCATCTACCTTCCCGCAGCACCCGAAGAATTCCAGAACTCGATGATCAGCAGGTCCGACCTGGACGCACTGCGCAGCGATCCGCCGCAGTGGTTGACCGACCTGCAGACCAACGGACCCTTCCCGCGCGACGTCATCGCGAAGAAGCTGGGCGTATCCATCGCAGGGCTGGCCCGCGGCGGTGTCACCGAAGCGCTGACCAGCGAGGCGATCGACGAACTCGTCGCCAGCCCGCCCCAGTGGCTCGTTCGCGAGCGTCGCACCCAGGTTCAGGTGCGCAAGGATGCCGAACGCATCAAGGAGAAGCAGGAAGCGCGTCGTACCTCGGGCAACCGACCGACAAAGCTGCGCAACCTCTAGCGCGAGACGATCCCGTCGAGGTAGAGCCACCGGCCGTCCACTCGGACGAAGCGGCTCACCTCACTCATCGAGCCCGCCCCGTCGGGATGCTTGTACCGGGCCTTGAACTCGACGGTTCCCGCGTCGTCGAACAAGCCACCGGCCTCGATTGCGAGAACGTCGAGTCGATACCACCGCTGATCGGGGTCCAACTCCAGTTCGGCCGGTGCAGTGTCGGAATGCCACGATGCGCGGAGATAGTCCACATCTGCGACGGCGAACGCGGTGAATCGTGATCGCATCAGCTTTTCGGCTGTAGGCGCGCTCGCATCGCCGCGCAGGTACGGCTCGCAACAGGCGTCGAACGTGTCACCACTCGAACACGGACACCGTCCGCTCACTCGTCGACTACTTCGACCGTGTAGGTGCCCAGTTCGTGCTCGTCACGCTTGCCGACGTCCTGGATCCAGGTGTTGGCCTCGAGAAGAGTGTCGAACAGTCCCAGTGGAATCGGATCGCCGCCGAGGGCATTCTTCATGTGCACGCGGTACTTCCTCACGGAGTCACGCGCCGAACGGTCGCCAAGAACGTTGCGGCGGCAAAGAACAGCCCGGCGAACGTGCGGTTCATCGTCTTCTGCTGGCGCTGCGATTTCATCAAGCGCAGCACCCGCGAGGCCAGCGAGGTGTACCCCGTCATCACGAGCATGTCGACCGCCACCATCGTCGCGGCGATCACCAGGTACTGAACGACGAGAGGTCGCGTCGGATCTAGGAACTGGGGGAGCACCGCAACCATGAAGACGACGGCTTTCGGGTTGCTGGCGTTGACGAGGAAGCCGCGGGCGAGCATCGTCGTGCCACGGTCCGCCACTGCCGGGGGCGTCGGCGACGTCGGCCGGGGCGGC
>NZ_BAOX01000263.1:0-6997 GCF_000813105.1 Rhodococcus sp. BS-15
TGGCGCCGCCGGCCACCGGGACCCGGCCGCTGCGAAACGACGGTGCCCGCGGGCCGTTGGCCTTGGCTGTGTTCATCGTCGACATGACCAAGTAGGACGAGCTCGGTCGGTACGACGGCCGTCCCGGGTCCGCCGTGATCGTCAACTGCGTCGACCTCACGTGGCCGTCTCGAGCAGTCGCCGCTGTGTCCGGGATCCTTGCCCGCACGAAACGACGGCGAAAGCTTGGTCGAGCCGAGTGCCGTCGGGTGCACCTTGGTCCCGCATTCCGTGCATCGAAAGGCTGTCGTCGCGATGAGCTCGGTTGTCCAGGAGCTTTCAAGCTCTGCGACGGTGACCGCGAGCGCCTCTGTGCCCACGGTGTAACACGCTTCGGATGAGGCAGACAGGCTGTTGCGTCGATGCACGCGCTGCATCCTTCCTGGTTCCGTGTGGCGTGTGCCGTCAGGATAGGCGCTCAAACACCTCCGTAGCGGACCGATCGACGAAGGTTTCCGCTCGAATTCGGGACACCGACAAGAGCGTGACTTCGGTGCGTAGGCCGGTGCTAGTCGTCGTGATTCTGATTGTCCCCGAAATGCGCGGCCCATAAGGTCCACCTCTCGCCACTCGGCTGTACTTCGCCTCGCTGGGCACGATGCGTTGCGCGGCATTGCGCCATCCACGCTTCGACCCACGCCGGTAGCGGGTTACGCCGTCGAAGAACTCATCATCCGCCACGGTCAGAAGACGCGTCGGTATGGCGAGACGGTTTGGTTCTGTTCGTCGGACGGCCGATCGAGAAGCCAGTCGAATTCATCGAGGCCCATCCCCCAACGATAGACCAGGGCGAACACCGGATGAGCGCATTCGCCGGCGGTGGTCACTCGCGGCGCGCGATCTCCGTGGCGCTCCAATCCTGAAGGTCCGCTCAAGAGAATGTTACGGGCATGACAGTCGCCCACGCGCGAGCTCCAGACAATCGCTGGTGGGCACGACGGTCACGCGAGGACTGCCACAAAGCAAGAACCTCGTGGTGCTCGTCGCGTTTCTGACGACTGCACCACGAGGTTCTTACGTGCGACGGATCACTGCTTCGTTCGCAACGGCCGAATCCAGGACTTCCGACCTACCGCCGGAGCGTGACTATCGGGCTGCAGCAACCGACTCCGCGGCCTTCTTCGACCGGATGATGAAGTCGGCGCAGCGCTCGCCAACCACCACTGCGGGCATGTTGGTGTTCGCACGCGGAATGACCGGAAACACCGACGCATCGGCAACTCGCAGACCGGCCACGCCGCGTACCCGCAGCTGTGAGTCGAGCGCACCGTCGGTACCCATCCGTACCGTGCACGAAGGATGGTACGTGTGCTCGACGTTGGCACGGATCCACGCCTCGAGGTCGTCATCGGAGTCGATCTGCAGACCAGGGGAAAGCTCGACGCCGGCATGGCTGGCAAGGGGTCCGCTACTGACGATTTCTCTACTGAGCCGGATTGCCCTGATCATTGCGGCAATCTCAGCCCGATCCGACAGAAGGTTGAGGTGCACTTGTGCGCGCCGTTGGGGGTCAGCCGACGCGATCAGTACGGTTCCGACGCTGGTCGGAGTCCAATAGGACTGCCCCAGAGTGAATGCCGGCTTGTCGTGGACTTGGGCGCCATGCTCACGGAAGTAGGACGGCACGAACACGATCTGGAAGTCAGGTGCCGGAAGGCCTGGTTCTGTTCGTACGTGTGCCGTGGCCTCGGCCACGTTACTTGTGAGTTTCCCCTTCCCCTCCTCGGCCCACATCGCCACGTAGGACGGATCGTCTGCATCGAACAGGCCGACTTGATCGCCTTCGATCTCCCAATTCATCAGCGTCATAGGGTGATCCATGAGATTTGCACCTACCGCCGGAAGGTCCGCGACAGGAGTGATCCCGAGAGCGCTCAGGTGGTCTGCGGGACCGATACCGGATCGTTGCAGGATCTCGGGTGTGCCGAACACACCTGCGCTCACGATGACTTCGCGCGATGCGCGACTCTCGACGGGCTGTCCATCGATCAGGTAGCGCACGCCTGTGGCGACTCCGTCCTCGACGATGACCTTGTCAATGAGCGCCCCCGTGACGATCTGGAGCAGCGAGTTGTTGCTCAGGGGGCCGAGATATGCGGTTGCGGCGTCGTAGCGGTGCCCGTCACGCGTCGTGGTCTTGGAGAGGCTCACGCCGTCGAGATTGGGCCCGAAATGCGTCGGGTTCTCTTGGATGCCCGCCGCGACTGCCGATTCGACGAACGCCTCGCTCAGAGGATCGGGAGAGGGCAACTCGCGCCATCCGAGAGGTGACTTGTCGAAGAAGGGCTCGACATCGGACCACGCCCACCCCTCGACGCCGTACTGCGCCCAATTGTCGTAGTCCTCGCTGCAACCACGAAGGTGCACCATGCAGTTCATCGAGCTGCAGCCGCCCATGGTCTTCGCTCGCGGCTGGTAGATGGTTCGTCCGTCGAGCGTAGGTTCCGGCTCGGTGCGGTAGTCCCAGTCACGATCGCTGTGGAACAGCTGGGCGAACGCTGCCGGGATCTGAACCTCGGGGGTGTCATTGGCCGGGCCAGCCTCAAGTAGCAGGACACTGGCACCGCCTTCGACCAGCCGCGCCGCCACGGCGCAACCGCCTGAACCTGCTCCAGCGACGATGTATTCATAGGTTTCCATAGTTACTCCTTTGGCTCGACACGGAACCGGCCTTGCCGGTCCTGAGTTCGGTCGGCCTGACGTTAGGAGCAGCCGAAGCTCTGAAAGTGTTCAGAAACTGAACACATCGCACGGTCGATGCGCTCTTACCGTGACTCCTGATCGTCTTCCGACCGCTTGGAGGTTTTTGTGAGCAACACGCCGCACTACGACATGTTCATCAACGGGCAATGGATCGAAGCGTCCGAACAGTACGAAGTCCGCTCCCCTGCAACGGGAAATGTCACCGCGACGGTGGCGTTTGGCGAGGTCCGACACGCCGACGCCGCGGTCGCTGCCGCCAAGGCGGCCCATGAGGAGGGCACGTGGCGCCGGATGACTCCTGAGCAACGTGGCGATGTTCTCGACCGTATGGCGGACAGCATGGAGGCGAAGGCGTCTGAACTGGCGAGGCTCGCCACCGGAGAGAACGGGGTGACCGTCCGTATCGCGAACGCATTCCACATTGGACTCGGCACAGCCAACCTCCGGTTCTTCGCAAACCTGGCCCGAGCATTCCAGCCTGAAGAGCCCAATCCACTCGTTCCCGAGACCGAAGACGTGCGTGCCGTCCTTCGGCGAGAACCGATCGGGGTCTGCGCAGGAATTGTGCCGTTCAACTTTCCGCTGGTTCTCGCGGGGTGGAAGGTTGGCCCCGCACTCGCGGCAGGCAATACGTTTGTCCTGAAGTGCGATGAGAACACCCCCCTCACTCTGCTCGAACTGGCGAAATCCGCTGAAGACGCCGGCCTTCCGCCCGGGGTCCTCAACGTCATCACAGGGCCGGGCGAGACAGTCGGAGCCCATCTGAGTAGCCATCCTGATGTACGGAAGATCGCGTTCACGGGCTCGACAGCCGTCGGGAAGTTGGTCCACAAGGCCGCCTCGGACAACCTGAAACGAGTCACGCTTGAGCTTGGCGGTAAGGGGCCGAACGTGATTCTCGACGACGCAAACCTGGACATGGCGATCGACGGTTCGCTCTACGCCTTCCTGATGTTCGCAGGCCAGGTCTGCGAATCTGGCACCAGGCTTCTCGTGCCGGCCGAACGTCACGACGAGATCGTTGAGCGACTCGTGTCCCGCGCAAAAGACATCCGGATCGGCGATCCGAACGATCCGGCCAGCGATATGGGGCCCGTCGCCTCACTGGACCAATTGAAGCGGGTCACCGACTACATCGAAATCGGACTGCGGGAAGGCGCAAACCTCGCGTATCAAGCACCGTGCCGGGCGGCCCCGATTTCGCCAACGGCGCCTGGGTCGCTCCCACCATCCTCACTGGCGTCAACAATCGAATGCGGATCGCCCGCGAAGAGGTCTTCGGTCCCGTCCTCGTGGTAATTCCCTACAACACCGTCGAGGAAGCCATCGAAATCGCCAACGATTCGGACTACGGCCTCGCCGCCGGCGTCTGGGGTTCGCCCGAACGCGCGTTGGACGTGGCGAACCAGCTTGAGGCCGGCACCGTGTGGGTCAACGACTGGCACGCGGGCTTCCCGCTAAACCCGTTTGGCGGATACAAGCAGAGTGGCATCGGACGCGAGGTCGGCCCGAACGCCCTCGCTGAGTACACACAGGTGAAGACAGTCCACCAGGCCAAGGACAACGACTGGACGAAGCGAGGCTTCGGCCTCGTTTTGCCGCCGCCAGCACTCCTGGGCTGAGCGCACCTGCTGTTCGATCGATTCCTCTGGCCCACGTCCTGCGCTGCCGCCGGTCGTGGGCCAGAGCGGCGCCCCCGCATCATCCAGTTTCGCGGCCCGATTCGCGAATTGACCTTCCGAACTCGAAGACACGCCTATGCTTGTGTGATGAGCGTCTCCTCACCGGAACGCCCGGAGATCGCTATGTCCTGGCACCGTTCGATACTCAGTGGCGTCGCAACCGCGGGCCCTCGACTCGCCAACCCGGACATCGACATTGACCCCACCAGCCGGCTGCTCCGGGCCGCGGTTCCTGTGCTCGACCAGCTTGCAGAAAGACTGATTGACACCCGATACAACCTAATTTTGGCCGACCGTCAGGGACGCATCGTGTATCGCTGGTTTGCCGATCGCAGACTTGAGGCCGTCCTCGACGATCTGGGTATCCGCCCGGGCGCGACTGGCGCCGAGGAGGTGATCGGCACGAACGCTATAGGCACAACGCTCGAGATCCGCCGCGGAATCGCGATCAACGGCGAGGAACACTACATCGAACCATTCAAGCCCTACTCGTGCTACGGACACCCGATCATCAGCCCGGTATCCCGCCGCATAGAGGGCGTCCTCGATATCAGCTGCACGACAGGCGATGCCAACCCGCTCCTGGCCCCTTTTCTCGTGCGAGCCGTCGAGGACATCCAACTACGCCTCGTCGATCTGGCCGGCACCTCAGAGCGACTGTTGATGCGAGCTTTTCAAGCCGAGTCCACTCTTCGCAATCGGGCCCTGGCCGCATTCGGTGACGATGTCGTTCTGACGAACAAGGCTGCGGTCGATCTGCTTTCGCCCGGCGACTACGCATCGATGAGATTGCTTGCCGCAGAGCTCGACTGTAGCTCGGACCGGCACACCAGAGTGCGCCTGAGCTCCGGCCTCGAGGTGGATGTTCACCTCACCCGAATCGACGGCACTACAGACGGCACACTCTTCCGGTTCAATCGCACCGAGACGCCACCCCAGTCGGTGACCTCACAAGCCCACGCCACGGATAGCGCGGCCATTCAGATGGGGCCTGTACTGATCCATGGCACCGCAGGAACAGGCCGCACCACGGAAGCTCGCAGACTGCGGCCGGGTGCGCTCTTCCTCGATTCAGCGGACGCGGTGACGTTCGGTGAACGCGCCTGGGCCAGCCGCCTGCAGGAGATCCTCGCAAGCGACGCGACTGTGGGTCTGGAGAACATCGACCTTCTCCCCTGCTCACTGATTCCGCTAGTCGTCGACGTGGTCTCTGCGGGCCACGCGATCGTCCTGACCTCATGTCCTGTGCGAGACCTGCAGGGGCCACACCTGGCACTCGCATCGATGGTCGTCGAGCAACGAGAGCTCATCGACCTGCAGGATCGCACGGGCGAAATCGAATCGCTGGCAATGCATTTGGTAAAGGACATCGAGCCGCAGGCCGACATCCGCCTGCTCCCGAGCGTGATCGAAGCACTCGCAACGAGAGCTTGGCCCGGAAATTTGCACGAACTGCGCGCAGTGATGGTTGACGTACTGAAACGACGAAACAGCGGCGACGTAACCGTGCGAGATCTCCCCCAGGCCTACCGGACAACTACTCGAACTCGGAACCTGGCAGGACGCGAACGAGCGGAGCGGATCGCGATCATCGAAGCGCTTAAGGTCCACGACGGCAACAAGGCACGCGCAGCGAAGGATCTCGGGATCAGCCGCACGACGCTTTACGCCCGTATGCGAGCGCTCAAGATCGGAATCTAGGTACAAGCGGTACTGATGGACATGACGGTGACGTCGCCCCGCTCCTCGTCCTGTCGGACGCGGTCGGGGCGACGCCGGCGGAGGAACTGCAGATCTAGCGCGGCGCCATCCGCAGCGCGCCATCCATGCGGATCGTCTCGCCGTTGATGTAGTCGTGCTCGGCGAGGAAGTAGGCCAGCTGCGCGTACTCGCTCGGCTCGCCCAGGCGCGACGGGAACGGGATGCCCGCCTCGAGGGTCTTCTTGAACTCCGGGGTCACGCCGGCCAGCATCGGGGTGTTGATGGTGCCGGGGGCGATGGTGTTCACGCGGATGCCGAACTGCGCCAGGTCGCGCGCGGCGGTGATGGTCATGGCGTGCACGCCGCCCTTGGACGCGGTGTAGGCGATCTGGCCGATCTGACCCTCGAACGCCGCGACCGACGCGGTGTTGACGATGAGGCCGCGGGAGCCCTGCTCGTCGACGGCCTCCTGCTTGCTCATCTGGTCGGCCGCCAGGCGCATCACGTTGAACGTGCCGACCAGGTTGATGTTGATGACCGTCTGGAACAGGTCCAGCGCGTGCGGGCCGTTCTTCGACAGGATGCGGCCCGCCCAGCCGACGCCGGCGCAGTTGACGGCCACGCGCAGCGGGCCCGCCTTGACGGCCTCGGCGATCGCGGCGAGGACCTCGTCCTCCTTGGTCACGTCGGTCGCGACGAGGTGCACGTTCTCGACCGGGGGCGGGCCTTGTCGATCGACGGCTGCAGGTCGAGGCCGAAGACGGTGGCGCCGGCATCGGCGAAGCGCTTCGCGGTGGCGGCGCCGAGGCCGGATGCGCCACCGGTGACGATGACGGAGGAGCCGGAGACGTCCATGGCTGATTCCCTTCTGT
>NZ_BAOX01000262.1:0-7001 GCF_000813105.1 Rhodococcus sp. BS-15
GATGGGCACAGTGGTGCCGTTGGTGGGCAGGGTGATTCGCGTGGTCTTCGAGGTCGATGTCCACAGGATGGCTCCGCCGGGGAGCATGACAGCTTTCCAGTAGCCGGCGGTTTTGACGGAGTGGTGGTATTCGCAGAGGCATTGCAGGTTGTTCACGGTGGTCCAGCCGCCGCCGAGGGGGCTGGCGTGATCGAACGGGTTCACGTGGTCGAGTTGGCAGCGTGCGGCGGGTCGGTGGCAGCCGGGGAAGCGGCAGTGTTTGTCGCGGAGTCGGACGGCTGCGGTGGTGAGGGTGTCGGGGCGGTAGATCAGGGCGCGGTCGGTGAGTGGGTCGCGTTCGACGGATTTTCCGAGGGCGGGGTCGGCGGCGATGGCGGCTTCGAGTGCGGCGGCGAGGGAGGCGGTGCCGAGG
This sequence comes from Rhodococcus sp. BS-15, assembly GCF_000813105.1. Lineage (NCBI taxonomy): Bacteria > Bacillati > Actinomycetota > Actinomycetes > Mycobacteriales > Nocardiaceae > Rhodococcus > Rhodococcus sp. BS-15. Next base: position 413 of record NZ_BAOX01000262.1, read on the forward strand.
TAGATGCCGTTGGCTGTGCAGCCGGTGCGGTGGTCCGGCCGGAGTGTCGAGCGTAGGTCCAGTGCCCTCATGTTGCGGGCGGGATGCCTGATGGCGTCCAGGTCGAGGGCAGAGCTGTGCCGTGTGCCTTTGCCGACGGGAGTGTGGGTGCAGAACAACGCGGCGGCGGAGGTCAAGGACTGCAGGCGGCGCGGAGGTCGATCCTCGGTATCGGTACCCGCACCTGGGCGTGTACTCGATGCCGGACTACCCATCGATGTCGGCTCGGATTCACTGATAGTTTCCTCGTCACTGTCGGTTTCGTGGTTGCTGGTGGTATCGGATGGTGCAGTGGGAGATTGGTTTTCGCTCGAATCTGGCGCTGGATCAGCGGTCGGTCTCTGCTGGACAGGTGTCGACGAAGTCGGTGCGGGTGCTGGTGACGCAACTGGCTCTGGGCCGGTCGCCTGCGGCGGCTCCGGTAGCGGCTTGGTGATAGCCGCCGAAGCGGTTGTTGCTGCGTGCTTGTGGGCTGGGTCTGAGCCTGGGGTTGTAGCTGCTGCCGGGTCGGTCGCGGGCTCGGTGGTAGGCGGGGGATTGTCGAGCTGATCGACGTTATCTTTTGCCGGCGAGCTGTGTTCGGGTGCAGGAGAACTGGGCCCGGTTGGTTCCGACGCCGAAGCTGTCTCCGCACTCGAATCAGCCGTCGGTGCATTCTGTGCACCTGCGTTCGCGTCTGTGGGAGTCTCGGCAGTCGTGTCGGTGTCCGTACCCGCTGCTGTTGCCGTGTCGGTTTCTGTTGCAGGCTCGGTCTTTTCACTGTCGGGGATTCGCTCCCATTCCCCGGTTTCCGTGTTCTGCACCGCCAGGCCCAGCTTCTCCGCCAGCGTCACGGCCTCGGTGAGCAGGATCTGCCAGTGACTGTTGCGGGCCAACTCCCGCGCGAGGTCGGGGTCGATGGATCCGTGCCCGGCGAGGTAGGCGGGGTTGGCGAGTAGTCCGATGAGGGTGGCGATGTCGACGGTGATCATCGTCAACGGCACCCGCCGATCCGGCAGCACCGCACCTTTCTTCGGGCAATCCTCCCGTTGGCACAGGCATGTCAGTCGGGGTTCGCCGTGCATGCGGGCCATGAACGCATCGCACAGGCGTTCCTTCTTCCCGCGCGGGTCTTTCGGGCAGAGGGTGTCGGCCATCTCTTCGAGGAGTTGCCATGCGGCGGCGGCTTCGGGTGCGGTCAACTCCGCTCGGATGCGGGTGAGTTCCCCGGCCGGACTGTAGGTGACGGTGCGGAACTTCTTCGCGAACTCCCGCAACGCTGCTGCGTCCTCGGGTGCGACCCGCACCAGGATGTCCCAGATCTCCTGCTCGAGCGGACCCGGGGACGACCTCCGCGCCGCCTCCACCACTTCTTTCTCGACCAACGTGACGATGGCGTCGGAGAGGTTGTCGAGGATCCGGCATGCGGTCCGCACGCGGGGGAGGTCGATCTCCCCGGCCTCGAACGCTGTCCGCAACAGTGGGAGTCGGGTGTGCAGGGCAACGCCGATGGAGACGTACGATTCGGCGACCGTCGCCGAACAGCCCAACGCGACAGCCATCTCGGTGCGTCCGTATCGGCTGTAGTGCTTGTGCTTGGTGTCGAGGGTGATCCAGTCGCAGTGCACCCGATAGCAGGCGGTGATCTTGCGGGCCGCCTGCCGATTCTCCTCACGCGCGGCCGCGGCCAACGCCCCCAGTGACACGGTCGGTACTGCACCCATCTTTTCACCCCCCGGTGAGCAACATTTCAGAACGTGCGTTCGAACTGAAAAGAGAGTAACCCGGGCCACCGACAAGAAACTATGGACGGAATCGAGGGCGGCGCGAAATCCCTCTGAAATGCGACTATCTATTGCCGGAGGTCCTGGGTCAGTGCTCGTTGTGGCTGTGTCCGAAGAGCCTGTCCCACCGTTCATCAGTCAAGAACATCGGGAGAATGGCAGCCAGAATCGCTCCGTTAGCTGCGGGGAGGTAACTCCCTCCGACGAGTGACGCAACTGATCCGAGCGTGAAGAAGGCGAGCGCCATGCGAGGAAGCAGCCAGGTGGGCTTGCTGGCCGCGCGGCAGACTCCGTATCCAACGGCCGCAACCACAAAGATGAGGATCGCCACATGCGCGAGTACCCGGCCGAAATTGGATAGGTCGAGTACCTGGACCGCGGCTATCACTGCCATGGTGCCAAGGAGGGCGACGATCAACAGGTTCAGTCGTCGATACCGAGGTAGGTCGCGAATCAACTGAATCCCTTCACGCTAGAGGGGCGGACACCATCTCGTAACCAGGGTAGTTACGCGTACTTCGCATCCGCCGCCGCCCCGTCGTGGTGAATCGGACCGGCCGTACGTGTCAGTGGCAGCGCACTACCCCCCGCGTCGAGCGGCCACGAATTCCGCCGCGATAGCCAGCGCAGTTTCCTCCGGAGTTCTCGCACCCAAGTCCAGTCCGATCGGCGATCTCAAGCGCGCCAGCTCCTGCTCCGTCAGTCCCACCTCGCGTAGCCGTGCCGCGCGATCGTCATGAGTCCTGCGTGATCCCATAGCCCCGACGAATGCCACCGGCAGCCGCAACGCCACTTCGAGCAGCGGCACATCGAACTTGGCGTCGTGGGTGAGCACGCAGATCACCGTTCGGGCATCGACTTCTGTGCGCGCCAGGTAGCTGTGCGGCCATTCGGCAACTACTTCGTCGGCATCGGGAAATCGTGCAGCCGTGGCGAATACGGGCCGTGCATCGCACACCGTCACGTGGTAGCCGAGAAATCCACCGACGCGCGCGAGTGCTCCGGCGTAGTCGATGGCCCCGAAGATCAGCAGCCGCGGGGCGGTGGCGTACGACTGGACGAACACGTCCAGGTCCGGCCTGCACCGCACCGACCGGATGCCGGTACCGCCGGAATCCAGCATCGCCAACGCCTCACCGACGACCACGGCGTCGACGTCGCAGAAGCCAGTGCTGCCGATCGTTGCCGTGGCGGACACGGCGAGCGATTCCCCGGACCCGGACAGCAACGTCACCGTGGCCACCGCAGTGTCCGACGCGATAGCCGCGAGCACGGCCCGCGGCGGTCCGAGTCGGACGAACACCTCGATCACTCCCCCGCAGGTCAAGCCGACCGCAAAAGCGTCGACATCGCTGTAGCCGAACGACTCTCGGACGGACTGACCGGTATCGAGGACCTGACGGCACAGTTCGTACACTGCTCCTTCGACGCAGCCGCCGGAGACGCTGCCCACTGCTTCACCGTCGGCGCAGACCGCCATCGCGGCACCCGGAAGCCTTGGAGCACTTCCGGATACCGCGATGACCGTGGCGACCGCGTAGGGAACACCTTCGTGGTCCCATGCCGACAGTCGATCGACGATCTCTTTCATGTTACGAGATTCCCAACGCTTCTTCGATCGGGTGCAGGGCGAAGTAGACCAGGAAGATGCCCGACATCAGGTACAGCAGCCAATGTGTTTGGCGTGCCTTGCCTTTGGCGAGGCGAACGAGGGTGTACGAGATGACGCCTGCCGCGACTCCGACGGTGATCGAGTACGTGAACGGCATCAGCACGATCGTCAGGAAGGCCGGGATCGCGATTTCGGTGTTCTCCCAGTCGATCTTGCGAACGTGCGTCATCATCAGCGCACCGACCAGGACCAGCGCCGGCGCCGCTGCACCGACGGGGACCACTCCGGCCAACGGAGTGAAGAAGATCAGGCTGGTCAACAATCCGCCGGTGACGACGCTGGCGAGACCCGTTCGCGCACCCTCGGTGACGCCGGCCGCAGATTCCACGACGGCGGTGTTGGCGGAACCGTTGATCGCGCCACCGACGATGGCACCGATGCCGTCGACGGTGAGGATGCGGCTCAGCCCGGGCATCCTGCCTTGCTTGTCGACGAGTCCGGCTTCCTCACCGACTCCGAGGATGGTGCCCATAGCGTCGAAGAAGCCCGAGAGAACGAGAGTGAACAGGACTACCGACGCAGTGACGATCCCGGCCCGAGCGAACCCGCCGAACAGGTCGACGTTGAACAGTAGATCGAATTGTGGTGTGGCGACGATGGAATCGGGCACCTTGGGCTCCACCGGTCCCCATGCTGCGGGATCGATCTCGAAGATCGAGTTGAGAATGATCGCGAGATTGGTCGCCACGAAGATGCCGATCAGCATCGCGCCCGGCACTCTCCGAACGAACAGCATGATCATCAGGATCAGGCCGACGCAGAAGACGAACACGGGCCAGCCGGCGAGCTTGCCGAACGTGCCGAGGGTTACCGCGGTGGATGCTGCCTCGTGGTGCCCGACGAACCCGGCGTCGACCAGGCCGATGAGCGCGATGAATGCACCGATCCCGACGCCGATCGCCTGCTTGAGTACCAGAGGTATGGCATCCATGATGAGTTGCCGAATGCCGGTGAGAGCGAAGATGACGATGACGACGCCCTCGAGAACCACCAGGCCCATCGCCTGCGGCCAGGTCATGTACGGGGCCGCCTGGAACACCACGATCGGCGTCACGCCGAGGCCGGCCGCCATGGCGAGGGGCGCGTTTCCGACGACGCCCATCAGGATGGTCGTCAGACCGGCGGACAGTGCCACCATGGTCGACAGCTGAGCTGGATCGAGCGTGGCGCCGGTGACATCGCGGGCATCACCGATGATCAGAGGGATGAGAACGATCAGGTAGGCCATGGCCACGAATGTGGTGACGCCACCGCGAATTTCGCGTGAGAGCGTCGAACCGCGGCCGGTGATGTCGAAGAACTTGTCGATCTGGGATCGACCTCGTCCACTTTGGCGAGTGCTGGATGTGCGTACGTCGGTCATGATCGGCCCTCCCAGGGCGTGATCAACCTCGTCGAGCGTGGGGCCGGGCCGACGTGCCGGGGGAGTTGGCGTCGGTGCGGTTGTGCCGGAGAAGGTTTCGTCGAATGGGGTTGGAACTCGGATCAGCTGTTGATGATGTGTTCGGGTCGAACGGGCACGCGGGTCAACGCGAGACCGGTGGCATTGCGGATGGCTGCGACCACGGCGGGCGTCGACGAGAGGGTGGGTGGCTCGCCCGCTCCGCGAAGACCGTACGGTGCCAGGGGATCCGGGTTCTCGAGGATGTCCAGCTTCATGGGCGGCATGTCGAGAATCGTCGGAATCAGGTAGTCGGTGAACGACGGGTTCTTCACCAGACCGTCCACGACGACTATTTCCTCCATCACCGCGAGACCGAGGCCCTGCGCTGTGCCGCCGTGGATCTGGCCTTCGAGTGAAAGCCGGTTGAGGATCTTGCCGACGTCTTGCACGGCCGCCATCTCGACGACCTTGACCAGACCGAGCTCGACGTCGACGTCCACCACGGCGCGATGGACGCACAGTGCGAGCTGAGTGTGGCTCGCTCCTTGCCCGGTGACCGGATCCATTCCGCTGGTGGGACGATGGTGGAATTCACGTGTCTGCTCGATGACCCGTTCGCCGAGCACATCTTCGATCGTCGCCAGTACACCGTCGGTGGTCGAGACGATCTTGCCGCCGTCCAGGCTCAGGTCCGCCACCGCGCGGCCCAGGTACAGGCCGGCCAGGACGAACACCGCCTCGCGAACGGCCTCGCATGCTGTCTTGACTGCGCCGCCGGTCATGTACGACTGGCGCGACGCGGACGAGGAGCCGGCATTGCCGACCTTGGTGTCGGCGGGATGGATGACGACCTTGGTGACGCCCAGCTCGGTGCGCGCGATCTGCGCCTCCAGCGTCACCAGACCCTGTCCGACCTCGGCAGCGGCCGTGTGTACCAATGCTGTTGCCTCGCCGCCGATCACCTCCAGCCGAACGCGCGCTGTGGAGTAGTCGTCGTAGTTCTCGGAGAAGCAGATGTTCTTGATGCCGACTCCGTATCCGATCCCGCGTACGACGCCTTCGCCATGGGTGGTCTGCGACGCCCCGCCCGGCAGATTACGGATGTCCGACGCGTCCACGGGGGCAGGCAGTTCCATCGCCTCGGCTCGGGCGAGCATCTCGGCCAGTGGGGCAGGTGCTTCGATGACCTGGCCGGTTGCGAGGATCGAACCTTGGCTGACGGCGTTGATCTGCCGAATGGCGACGGGACCGATTCCGCAGGCCTCGCCGAGCTTGTCCATCATCGACTCGTACGCGAAACATGCTTGCACCGCGCCGAATCCGCGCATTGCGCCGCACGGTGGATTGTTCGTGTACACCCCGTACGCGTCGATCTCGATGTTGGGAATGACGTACGGACCGACGCCGAGCGAGGCAGCGTTGCCCACGACGTTGAGAGTGGCCGAGGTGTACGCGCCACCGTCGAGGATGATCTCGACATCGGCGAACACGAGCTTGCCGTCGCGGGTCGCGCCGTACTCGTAGTGCATCTGCGCGGGGTGGCGGTGCACGTGACCGAAGAAGGACTCGTAGCGGTTGTAGACGATCTTGACGGGCTTGCCGGTGTGCATGGCCAGCATCGCCGCGTGGATCTGCATCGACAGGTCCTCGCGGCCACCGAATGCTCCACCGACGCCGGCGAGCGTCATCCTGATCTTCTCCTCGGGCAGTCCGAGGCAGGGTCCGATCTGG
>NZ_BAOX01000261.1:0-7041 GCF_000813105.1 Rhodococcus sp. BS-15
CGTAGTCGCGGACTCGCCGGAGCAGTCGGTTCGCGATTCGGGGGGTGCCGCGCGAGCGCCCGGCGATCTCCGCGCAGCCGTCCCGGTCGATCGGCACGCCCAGAATTCCCGCCGACCGCATGAGGATGCGCTCGAGTTCGCTCGGCTCGTAGAAATCCATGTGCGCCACGAATCCGAACCGATCTCGCAGTGGGCCGGTGAGCGCACCCGACCTGGTGGTGGCACCGACGAGGGTGAACGGCGCAACCTCGAGGGGAATCGACGTCGCGCCCGGCCCCTTGCCGACGATGACGTCGACGCGGAAGTCCTCCATCGCCAGGTACAGCATTTCCTCGGCCGGACGGGCGATGCGATGGATCTCGTCGATGAACAGCACGTCGCCTTCGACCAGGTTGCTGAGCATCGCCGCGAGATCTCCTGCGCGCTCGAGCGCCGGACCCGACGTGAGTCGAAGCGAGGTTCCCAGCTCGGCGGCGATGATCATCGCCATACTGGTCTTGCCGAGGCCCGGCGGCCCGGACATGAGGATGTGATCGGGGGTGCCGCCGCGCATCTTGGCTCCCGACAACACGAGCTGGAGCTGCTCCCGTACGCGAGGTTGACCGATGAAATCGGTGAGGTTCTTCGGACGCAGACTCGTCTCGACATCCAGATCGTCGGACATCGCGTCCGCACCGACCTGGGATTCGGCGAACTGGTCTTCCTCGGTCACCCGCGCCTACCTGGACTTCCCGAGGTACGCCAACGCCGACCTCAACGCAGTCGACGTGGTGGCCTCGGGCTGCTGAGCGAGGACCGCGTCGGTGGCTTCCTCGGCCTGCTTGGTGGGGAATCCGAGACCGATCAGCGCTTCGACGATCTGGTCTCGCATCGAATTGCCCGCACCGGATCCCGGCACGGCCGAACTCCCGGCGCGTCCGACGACCGCGTCGACCTTGTCGCGCAACTCGACGACCATTCTCTCCGCGCCGCGCTTGCCGATACCGGGAACTCTGGTTAGGGCTCCGATATCACTGTCCGCCAAGGCCGTTCGCAGCGCGTCGGGCTCGTGCACGGCAAGAGTCGCCATGGCGATCCGCGGGCCGACGCCGGTCACGGTGAGGAGCAACTCGAACAGCTCACGCGACTCCTTGTCGGGGAATCCGTACAGCGTCTGCGAATCCTCGCGCACGATCATGGTCGTCAGGAGGGTCGCTTCGCTCCCCCGATGCAGCGTGGCCAACGTCGCCGGAGTGGCGTTGACGCGGTACCCGACGCCCGCAGCCTCGAGGACGGTGTGATCGAGCGCTATGTCGACCACCGAACCCCTGATCGACGCGATCATCGTGCGCCCGCCTCCTTCTTCGCCATTTTCTCGATCCTGCGTGCCACGACGGCGCGAGCCTTGCGCTCCTCGGCCAGTCGCGCGTCGTACTTGCGTTTCTGTTCGGCGGCCATGGCTTCGGCCTTCGCCATCCGGGCGATCATGGGCGCTCGCCAGCAATGACAGATGCCGAGGGCCAGGGCGTCGGCCGCGTCGGCGGGAGTCGGCGCAGTTTGCAGACCGAGAATGCGCATGACCATCGCGGTCACCTGAGCCTTGTCGGCCGAGCCGTTGCCCGTGACGGCGGCCTTGACCTCACTGGGAGTGTGGAAGCAGACGTCGACGCCCCGCCTGGCCGCCGCGAGGGCGATGACACCGCCGGCCTGGGCCGTGCCCATGGCCGTACGCACGTTGTGTTGGGCGAAGACTCGCTCGATGGCCACCACCGAGGGCTTGTGGGTATCGAGCCAGTACTCCGCGGCCTCGGAGATCCGCAGCAAACGCTGCGCGAGATCCATGTCCGCGGGCGTTCGCACCACATCGACATCGAGCGCGACCACCGTTCGGCCCACGCCCCCCTCGATCAGACTGAGCCCACACCTGGTGAGACCGGGGTCGACACCCATAACCCGCACGCCACCACACCTTCCGCTTACGAACTGTTGTTCGATAGCGTAGCGGAGCCCACCGTCGGATCAGGGATACGACACCCGGTCGATCACGTCGTCGGACGCGAGGGGCGTCAGTCCTCCTGGTCGAGCTCCGCCATGACCTCGTCGGAGAGGTCGACGTTGGACCACACGTTCTGGACGTCGTCACTGTCCTCGAGTGCATCGATGAGCTTGAACACCTTGCGTGCACCGTCCGCGTCGACCGGGACGTTGACCGATGCCTGGAAGCTCGCCTCGGCGGAGTCGTAGTCGATCCCGGCCTCCTGCAGGGCGGTGCGCACGGCGACCAGGTCGGTCGGCTCGCTGACGACCTCGAACGTGTCGCCGTTGTCGTTGACTTCCTCGGCACCGGCTTCGAGGACGGCCATCAGAACGTCGTCCTCGCTCTGACCGTTCTTCTCGAGGGTCACTACACCCTTGCGCGAGAACAGGTACGACACCGAACCCGGATCGGCCATGTTCCCGCCGTTGCGCGTCATCGCGACACGAACCTCGCCTGCGGCGCGGTTGCGGTTGTCGGTGAGGCACTCGATGAGAATGGCGACACCGTTGGGTCCGTAGCCCTCGTACATGATGGTCTGCCAATCGGCACCACCGGTCTCTTCGCCTGCACCTCGCTTGCGCGCCCGCTCGATGTTGTCGATGGGCACCGAGGTCTTCTTCGCCTTCTGGATGGCGTCGAAGAGCGTCGGGTTGCCGGTGGGGTCACCGCCACCCGTGCGGGCCGCCACCTCGATGTTCTTGATGAGTTTGGCGAAAGACTTGCCGCGTCGGGCGTCGATCACCGCCTTCTTGTGCTTGGTGGTGGCCCATTTTGAGTGGCCGCTCATGCGATAGGGCCCCTTCCTGCTCGAAATCAGTGTTGTCGACTTTACTCGCCCGGTACCGCGCTCGGCACCGACCGACCATCGAAGGTTCTAGCGGCCTCGCACCATGTCGACGAAGAGGGCGTGCACTCGATCGTCGCCGGTGACCTCGGGATGAAAGCTCGTCGCGAGAACGGAGTTCTGGCGAACGGCCACCACGCGGCCGGCGGCCGGTCCGTGCGGCACGGTGGCGAGCACCTCGACGTGTTCGCCCACCCGCTCGACCCACGGCGCGCGGATGAACACTGCGCGCACCGGTCCACCGTCGATTCCGGTGACGTCGAGATCGGTCTCGAAGGAATCGACCTGACGACCGAAAGCGTTGCGCCGCACGGTGATGTCCAGAGAATCGAGGTGCCGAGCGTCGGGCCGGGTGTCGAGAATCTCGGACGCCAGCAGAATCATGCCCGCGCACGAACCGTAGGCGGGCAGCCCCTCGGCCAACCGAGCGCGCAGTGGATCGAGAAGGTCGAACACGCCGAGCAAAGTGCTGATGGTCGTCGATTCCCCGCCGGGGATTATCAGTCCGTCGATCTGCGCGAGCTCGGCGGGCCGACGCACCGTGACACCGCGCGCACCGCTCGAGTCGAGCGCAGCCAGGTGTTCGCGAACGTCGCCCTGCAGTGCGAGAACCCCGATGGTCGGAGCGCTCACTTGCGCCCGAAGGGATCGACATGAGGCGCGTCGGGGTCCCGCTCGTAACGCATGAGCCCTTCCTGCACCACCGCGGCGACCAGTCGGCCGGACGTGTCGAAGATTCGCCCCTGCGTCAGTGCCCGCCCGAAATCTGCCGAGGGAGACGTCTGGTCGTAGAGCAACCATTCGTCTGCCCGGAAGGGCCGCAGGAACCACAGCGCGTGATCGAGCGAGGCCGTCTGCGTGACGGCGTCCGGGTGTGGCACCTTGGCCGATCCGAGCAGCGTCATGTCGCTCATGTAGGCGAGTGCGCAGACGTGGAACACCTGATCGTCGGGCAACGTGTCCCGATAGCGGAACCACACCCGTTGCTGCGCAGCGAAACTGGGATGTTTGACGGTCTGGTCATCGGGAATGAGACGGATGTCCCATTCCGACCACTCCTTGTAGTACGAGTGGTCGTACTCGGCGAGGGTGGTGGGATCGGGCAGGCTGTCCGGCCCCACGACCTCGGGCATCACGTCCTGATGCGAAATGCCGTCGTCGTCGCCGTGGAACGAGGCAGACATCGTGAAAATCGCCTTGCCGTGCTGAATTCCGGTGACGCGGCGCGTGCAGAAAGACCGACCGTCGCGAATCCGGTCGACCATGAACACGGCCGGTTCGTTCGGATTGCCTGGACGCAGGAAGTAGCCGTGCAGCGAGTGCACACGAAACTCGGGTGCCACTGTGCGCACCGCCGCGACGAGCGCCTGACCCGCCACCTGACCGCCGAACGTACGGGGCAGCCGAGAAGGGAACGTCCGTCCCCGATAGATGTCGTTCTCGATCCGTTCCAATTCGAGAATGTCCTCGATGCTGGCCATGGCTGGTGTCCACCTTTCTGTGACAACGGCTCAGGCTAACAATGGACGGACCAGGCAAGATGGTCGGTGTGGGTCAACCGGTGCCGATATTTCCCGATCTTCTCGTGGAGTCGATCGTCGATTCGTGCCCGGACGGGACCCGATCGATCGTCGTCATCGACGGCGCGAATGCCGCGAGGCCCGTCGACTTCGCAACGCGCACAGCCGAACACGCCCGCTCTCGGGGCCGTCCGGCCGCCGTCGTCGACCTGCACGACTACGTCCGACCTGCGTCCATTCGGTTCGAGTACTCGCGCACCGACGAATTGAGCTATCGCACACTGTGGTTCGACTACGACGCACTGTCGCGGGAAGTCATCGCCCCGCTGCGACCCGGTGGCGGAGGTCACTTTCTACCGCGACTGTGGGATGAGGCGACCGATCGATCGGCTCGGGCCCGCAGCGCCTCGGCGGCACCGAATCAGATCGTCCTGATCGCGGGACCCATGCTGCTCGGTCGGGGATTGAACGTCGATCTGTCGGTGCAGCTACGCCTGTCCGCGAGCGCATTACGCCGCAGAACCAGCGCCGACGAGCAGTGGACCTGCGCCCCACTGCTCGAGTACTACGACGGCCTCGACCACTCGGCCGAGCGGCCGGATTTTCTGGTCCGCTGGGACCATCCGGACCGCCCGGCACTCGAACGCTACTGACGGACGTCCGTCACCAGCCGCGCTCGGCGAGACGGTGTCCGACGGGGAGGTCGTCGACGTTGATTCCGACCATCGCCTCGCCGAGACCGCGCGAGACCTTGGCGAGCACATCGGGGTCGTCGAAGAACGTGGTGGCCTTGACGATCGCCTCGGCGCGCTCCTTGGGGTTGCCGGACTTGAAGATTCCCGATCCGACGAACACGCCCTCGGCACCGAGCTGCATCATCATCGCCGCGTCTGCGGGAGTGGCGATGCCGCCCGCGGTGAACAGTGTGACGGGCAGCTTGCCGGCCCGGGCGACCTCGACGACGAGGTCGTACGGGGCCTGCAGTTCTTTCGCCGCCACGTACAGCTCGTCCTCGGGGAGCGAGGTGAGGCGACGGATCTCGTCGCGGATCTTGCGCATGTGCGTCGTCGCGTTCGAGACGTCGCCGGTGCCGGCCTCGCCCTTGGAGCGAATCATGGCCGCTCCCTCGGTGATTCGGCGCATTGCCTCACCCAGGTTGGTGGCACCACAGACGAAGGGAACGGTGAAGTTCCACTTGTCGATGTGGTTGGCGTAGTCGGCCGGGGTGAGCACCTCGGACTCGTCGATGTAGTCGACGCCGAGGCTCTGCAGAATCTGCGCTTCGACGAAGTGGCCGATGCGGGCCTTCGCCATCACCGGGATGCTGACCGAGGAGATGATGCTGTCGATCATGTCGGGATCGCTCATTCGCGACACCCCGCCCTGGGCGCGGATGTCGGCGGGGACGCGCTCGAGTGCCATGACGGCCACTGCTCCGGCGTCCTCGGCGATCTTGGCCTGATCGGCGGTGACCACGTCCATGATGACGCCGCCCTTGAGCATCTCGGCCATGCCTCGCTTGACGCGCGCAGTGCCGATTCCGTTCTCGCTCGATCCGCCTTCGGCAGATCCAGCGGGTGTAGTGGATGCGTGTGGGGTACTCAAGCCGACTCCTGTGTTCTGGGCACCGTTAGTGGCGCTCCGGATTGATACGTGCGACCACGTCCGACCGCGCACGCGTGGACGATCGCGCGCGGCGCGAAGTCGCGCCCAGAACAGTAGGCCTCTACGCGACGGTTTCCCATAACCACTTGACGATTGCTGGACTGCACGAAAAGGGTCCAGATTGCTAGCGGATAGCGCGCACGTCCGGGTCGCCGCGTCGAGCGAGAGCCACATTGACCTCGTCGAGCAGTTCCGCGAGGTCCTGGGGATAGACGTTCTCGCCGACGGCGCTCAGCGCACGGATGTCGGCCTCGGTGCACCACTGATGGCCGGTCACGGTGCGGCGCTCGAAGTCGGTGAAACCAGCGCTGTGCGGCTCGAACTCCTGCGTTCGGATCGCGAAGAACAGCTCTTCCGAGCGGATCAGGGTTCCGTTGAACGGGAATGTCGCAACCCGACGCCACAGCGGACCGCGCAGATCGGCCGGAGCGATCGTCAGGCCGGTCTCCTCGTGTACCTCGCGCACCGCTGCCTCGCGGAGCGACTCGCCCTTCTCCACTGCTCCACCGATGGTGAACCAGAAGAAGGTGTCGGGAACCGTCGGATCGTGTCCGCGCAGCAGCAGTACGCGGCCGCGCTCATCGAGCAGCACCACCCGCGCGGACGTTCTCGGGGTGGCGCGGTTCTCGCTGCCGAATGTCGCGGCAGCAGACCGCTCGGCGATCTCGAAGTACGACGGCAGGGCCGCGGTTCCGCCGAGGTGCAACCAGCGGACCGGACGTCTGACGCGCAGGGCGAGGGTGTCGCGAACGGCATCGTTGTGGAACCGTCGTGCGATCAGCACGCGGGCCTCGGCATCGGCCAGTTCGGCGACCAGTTGCGGGGGCAAGGAGTTCGGTTCGACGACGGCCAGCGCCATGGACACTGCATTCTCGGCCTCTTCACGCTGAGAGCGGTCGACGCGTTCGGCCCGATCGGCCAGTGCGGCAAGTTCTCTGCTCGACGGGGCCGAGTCGCGGGTGGCCGCGGACACCGCGCGTGCGACGACCGGCACG
>NZ_BAOX01000260.1:0-7049 GCF_000813105.1 Rhodococcus sp. BS-15
GCAGCGCGGTGCCGTACGAGCGGCCGTGACCGGCCGCATGAACGGCGAGCGGGTGCAACTGGTGCACCGGTATGCGCGCGCGCCACCCGGCTCGCAACGGATGTACCGTCTCGTAACCGTCTACGACGACGTCGAGGTGGGGGCAACCGAACAGCGCCAGCATCGCCAGGTCGGTCTCGCGGTGCCCACCGTGCGCTGCCGGATCGATCAGCACCACTCCCGCGTCGGTCCAGAACACGTTGCCGTTCCAGAGATCACCGTGAATACGGCTCGGCGGCTCCGCATCGTCGAAGTCGCCGTCCGCGATGCGTCCGCACGCCGATTCGACGATTTCCGCCTCGCCCTGCATCACGGTGCCTGCGTCGACCGCGCTTCGGAGAAACGGCAACACTCGTTCAGCCGCGTAGAACGCACCCCACGACCTGTGCACAGTGCTGCTCATGGGCCGAGCACCGATGAACAGCCGACCCGAAAAAACGACGCCGTCGGCATCCACCGGTGGCGCACCGAACCCGTCGGCTCCGGCGGAATGCATCGCGGCCAGTGTGCGGCCGAATCGTTCGGCTGCGCCCGGCGTGGGACGGGCCGCAACCAGTCGGTCGAGTTCGATGTACGTCCGGCCATGCCCGCGAACTCCGACGACAGGGGCCGCCGCCTCGCCGAGCCATCGGAGCCCGGTGGCCTCGGCAGCGTAGAAGTCGGGGTGTGCCTGGGGATTTCGCTTGACGAAAGTATCGGAGGATCCACTCACGACCACCGACACTACGCACGGCGCGAGATCGATACCGGCACTCGTCATTAGGATGACGTGATGGGACACATCAACTCGGAATTGCGCACGGCGATCATGCGCGAACTGGCCGTGCAGTCGACCATCGACCCGATCACGGAGGTCCGCAGGCGAGTGGACTTCCTCAAGGACTACCTGGCGTCGACTCCGGCCTCGGGATTCGTGCTCGGCATCAGTGGCGGGCAGGACAGCACGCTCACCGGCAAGCTTGCCCAACAGGCAGCGACGGAGCTCCGAGCCGATGGACACGAGGCCGAGTTCGTCGCCGTTCGCCTCCCCTACGGCGTGCAGGCCGACGAGGACGACGCATCGATCGCTCTGAAGTTCATCGATCCCGACCGCACGGTGACGGTGAACATCAAGGACGCCGCCGACGCCGCAGCGGCCGCGACGGCCGATGCGCTGGGTAGTGCCGAAATCCGAGATTTCGTCCGCGGCAACATCAAGGCTCGCCAGCGCATGGTCGCGCAGTACGCCCTCGCCGGCGAACTCGGCTACGTCGTCGTGGGCACCGATCATGCCGCCGAGGCGATCACCGGCTTCTTCACCAAGTTCGGTGACGGCGGGGTCGATCTGACTCCGCTCACCGGCCTGAGCAAGCGTCAGGGTGCGGCGCTGCTGCGCGAACTGGGTGCACCCGAGAGCACCTGGCGCAAGGTTCCCACCGCCGATCTCGAAGACGATCGACCTGCGCTACCCGACGAGGAAGCGCTCGGCGTGACGTACGAACAGATCGACGACTACCTCGAGGGCAAGGACGTCACCGACGAGATCGCCGAAAAGCTGGAGAAGATGTTCCTCGCAACTCGGCACAAGCGGACGGTGCCCGTGACGCCGTTCGACGATTGGTGGAAGAGGAGCAGCTGAATCGGGCGGCCACCTGCCCGTGGCGCGGTGAAACGGGTGCGCTCAGCCGCCGGCGAAGGGCGGCAGCACGTCGACCCTGCCGCCGATCACGCGCTCCAGATCGCGGGTCAGATCCTCTCCCACCAGATACGCCGACACCCTGAGAATCGGCTCCATCGGCGCGCCGTGCTTGGACAGAATCAGCTCTCGCAGATCTGCGAGGGTGGCTCCGGTCGGCACGGTCAGGTACTCGGACTCGCAGTGCGACGCGTCGACCGCTGCAGCGAAGTACCGCACCTCCACCTGGGTCTCAACCACCGATGGCTCCCATGCTGCGGGTGGGAGGTACGAAGCCGTCGGCGTCGATGCCGTGACCCGCCCACTTGTTCCACATCGCCCCACGCCACACCGCTGCCAGTTCGTCGTCGGTGGCACCGCCGCGCAGGGCTGCCCGCAGATCGGTCTCGTCGTCGCTGAACAGACAGGACCGAATGGTTCCTTCGGCAGTGATCCTGGTGCGGTCGCAATCACCGCAGAACGAGCGCGTCACCGACGCGATGATGCCGACGGTGGCGTCGGTTCCGTCGACGCTCCATTCCTCGGCCGGGGCGGACGGATCGACGCGTCCCACCTCACGCAGGTCGAACTCGGTGGACAGTTCGTCGAGCAAGGTCTGGGCATCGATCATGTTCGCGCGAGCCCACTCGTGGTCGGCATCGAGCGGCATCTGCTCGATGAAGCGCAGAGCCACGCCTTCGTCGAGACACCAGCGCAGCAGATCGACGGCACCGGACAGTGTGTCGCGCATCAGAACGGCGTTGACCTTGACCGGTCCGATCCCGGCTCGCTGCGCTGCCCTGATTCCGGCGAGCACGGACGGCAGCCGATCGCGTCGGGTCAAGCGCGCGAAATCCTCGCGGTCGACGGAGTCGAGCGAGACGTTCACTCGGGTCAATCCGGCGTCGGCCAAGGACTGTGCCCGGTGTTCGAGACCGACGGCGTTGGTTGTCATCGACAGAGGCACACCCTCGGCAACATCGGCGCACAGCCGCAGAATGTCGTCGAGATCGCGGCGCATCAGCGGCTCGCCTCCGGTGAAGCGCACGTCCCGAATGCCCAGCAGGCGGACCGACACCGAGACCACTCGGGCAATCTCGGCGGGTGTCAGTAGTGCCGCCGCAGGGATCGCCGGAAGGCCTTCCTCCGGCATGCAGTAGGTGCACCGCAACGAGCACTTCTCGGTGATCGAGATGCGCAGGTCGCGGGCCACTCGACCGAAACGATCGATCAGGTGCGGCACGTCCGGCCGGTCGGAGACGGAGTTCGCACTGCCTGCCACCGAACCCGTGGTGCTGCCGAACCCGGGAATGCCCAGCGAGGTGACACTGTCCACCGTCACCTCGTACCTCGTCTCCGTCGAAAATCATGTCTGTCGTCGATGTGTCTACCCATTATGCCGCAGCCCACACCGAGCGGACGGATCGGCGTGCTTAGGATTGGCACCCATGACGGTTGAGCACACGCACGCGATCACTGGATCCGCACAGTGACCGCTGTATCGGTCGAGGAACATGCCGCCGCGATCGAGACTCTGCTCGCGGCACTGACCACGAGAACAGCTCAGCGAATTCGTCTCGACGACGCGCTGAGACGCGTCTCGTTCGAGGACGTGCGATCGCCGGTCGATCTGCCTCTGTTCCGCAACTCGCAGATGGACGGCTATGCCGTGGATTCTCGATCCGTGGCCACGACCCCGGTGACGCTTCCGGTCTCGACGATCATCGCCGCAGGCCCGACGGAATCGGCAGTTCTCGCCTCGGGCAGCGCCGCCAAGATCATGACCGGTGCCCCCATTCCGGACGGAGCGGACGCCATCGTCCCCGTCGAAGACACCTCGGTACCGGCGGCCGGTTCGGTGACCATCGAAAGAAGCCGCGCAGCAGGTGAATTCGTACGCGAACAGGGCAGCGACGTACGCGTCGGAACAGTCCTGGTCGAGTCGGGCCGAGTGCTCGAACCCCGCCACATCTCCGTTCTGGCTGCCGTCGGCTTCGGCGAGCTCGACGTACGCTCACGTCCTCGCGTGGCCGTCGTGACCACCGGTGCCGAACTGGTCGACGCCGGGTCGACGCTGACGCCCGGTCAGATCTACGACTCGAACGGAATCACCCTTGCCGCACACCTGCGCGCCAGCGGTGCCGAGGTGGTCTCCGTCTCGCGCAGCTCCGACGAGCCGAGCCGCTTTCGCGAGATCCTCGACGCGGCAGCGGAATCGGCAGAGCTGATCATCACGTCCGGCGGCGTTTCGATGGGCGATTTCGAAGTGGTCAAGGACGTGCTCCGGCCGCTCGGCGGCAACTTCGGGTCGGTTCGGATGCAGCCGGGCGGACCGCAGGGCATCACGATGTTCGACGGTGTTCCCGTGCTCAGCTTTCCCGGCAATCCCGTCAGTACGGTCGTCTCCTACATCATGTTCGCGCGCAACATCGTTCGGCGAGCTGCCGGTCTGCCTCCGGTGCTCTCGACCACCGCAGCCTTGCACGAACCGATCGTGTCACCGCCCGGTAGAAGACAGCTGCTCCGTGGCCGACTGCGCGACGACGGTCGGGTCGAGCTCGTCGCCGGCCCCGGCTCGCACCTGGTCGCGGCACTGGCATGGGCCGATGTGCTGATCGATATCGATTCCGAGACAACCGAACTCGCTGCAGGATCCGACGTGGAGGTGTGGCCACTGTGACCACCGATGCCCAGCAACCCCAGCTCTCTCATCTCGACGATCAGGGCCGCGCCCGCATGGTCGATGTGGCGCACAAGAAGGAAACCTCGCGCACGGCCGTCGCCACCGGTGAGTTCGTCACCACCGCCGAGGTCATCGCGCTCGTGCGCGCCGACGACATGCCCAAAGCCGACGTTCTGGCCACCGCCCGCATCGCCGGCATCTCGGCAGCGAAGCGAACGTCGGAACTGATTCCGCTGTGTCATCAGCTCGCCCTCTCCTCGGTGAAGATCTCCTTCGGATTCACCGAGTCGTCCATCACGGTCGAGGCAACAGCCCGCACCACCGGACGCACCGGGGTGGAGATGGAAGCACTGACCGCGGTCGCCGTCGCCGGCCTGACCCTGCACGACATGGTCAAGGCCGTCGATCCCGGTGCCACCATGAACGGTGTCCGGTTGCTCACCAAAGACGGCGGCAAGCACGGGCATTGGCAACGGGACGACGCAGAGGTCTCCCCCGAGTCCTCGGCCGCACCGATACTCGAATCCTCACGGTCCGCGGTGGTTCTGGTGGCCTCCACCGGCGGCGCGAACGGCACTCGACCGGACACCACCGGCCCCACCATCGCGTCCTGGTTGACCGATCGAGACTTCGCCGTACGTGGCCCACTGGTGTACGCCGATGCCGACATCGCTGCGGGGTTGCAGGACGCCCTACGCGGCGAACCGTCGCTGATCGTCAGCACAGGTGGCACCGGTGTATCCCCCACCGACGCGACCCCCGAGGCGACGGCAGCACTGCTCGACGTCGACATGCCGGGGATCGCCGATGCGATCCGAACCCGCGGAACATCTGCGACGCCTCATGCGGTGCTCAGCCGCGGTGTCTCGGGTCTGATCGGACGCACGCTCGTAGTCAATCTGCCGGGCTCGCCGGGTGCCGTGAAGGACGGACTCTCCGTTCTCGACCCGCTCCTCGACCATGTGCTGGCCCAGATCGCCGGAGGAGGCCCCCATGATGAGTGAGCTCGTCGCCCGTATCTCGAACGAACCGTTGAGCACTGCCGAAGTCGAGGCAGCAGTGCAGGATTCGCGTCACGGTGCCGTCGTACTGTTCAGCGGCATCGTGCGCGATCACGACGGCGGACATGCCGTGGAGACTCTGGAATACCGCGCACACCCCGACGCGGAACGATTCCTGAGCCGATGCTGCTCGGAGGTTTCGGCAGAGACCGGATTGGCGGTGGCCGCAGTGCATCGCGTCGGCGATCTGCGGGTCGGCGACCTCGCACTCGTTGCCGCCGTCGGCTCGGCCCATCGCGCCGAAGCGTTCGAGGCCTGCGCCCGACTCGTCGAGCGCATCAAGGCCGAGGTCCCGATCTGGAAGCGTCAGGGATTCGAGGGCGGACGTACCGAGTGGGTCGGGCTCTAGGGAACTAGCCGGTCTCGAGGTAGCGATGGACCGGAAGCATGGCGGAGGCGTCGTCGGCGTCGTCCGGTCCTCGTACACAGGCACGCAACCGCTGCTCAACGGCCGGTGCATCGAGCTCGGTACCGATCAGCACCAGTGAGGTCTGCGCAGACTCACCCCTGGCCCACGACGCGGCCTCGAATCGGATGTGTCGGCCCACCGTGTGCACGACGAATTTCTGGGTGTGGCCGGCAATGTCGAAGTGTACGAATCCCTTGATGCGGTAGAGATTTCCGGAAGGATTCTCCAGGAACTCGATCAGTCGTCGAGGTTCGACCGGATCCGAACTGACGAACTCGGTGTGCGAGTACTGCGCGTGCAGGTGATGATCGTGATCGTGATCGTGGTTCTCGCGGAGTAGTTCGTCGAACGACAGCTGCACCGCCATTGCCGAATCCACCGATTGATCCTCGCGCCGATCGAACAGCAGCAACGGGTCGACGCGACCGAAGGCCACCGGCACGACGGGCACATCTGCTACGACGGACTGCACCGTCGACAGCACCGCGGAGCGTTCGGACTCGGTCACCGCATCGGACTTGTTCAGCACCACCAGGTCGGCCAATTGCAGGTGCTGGTCGATCTCGGGATGCCGCGCGCGGGTCTGCCGGAACTCGACCGCGTCGACCACCCCGACGAGCCCGCCGTAGACGATGAATTCGTTCTCGCTACCCCGGACCATTCTGATGAGATTGCGGGGTTCGGCCAGGCCGCTGGCCTCCACCACGATCACGTCGATGGCGGACCGGCGGTGCGCGAGGGCGTCGAACATCGCGTCCATATCGCTGATGTCGACGGCGCAACAGATACAGCCGTTACCGAGAGAGACCATCGAATCGACCTGGCCTGCCACGAGCATCGAGTCGATGTTGATCGCCCCGAAGTCGTTGACCACAACCCCTATGCGGATGCCGGAATCGTTGCGCAGCAGGTGGTTCAGGAGGGTGGTCTTGCCTGCGCCGAGAAAGCCCGCAACTATCACCACCGGAATTCGTCGACGCGCCACGGCGTCCGAGACTACCTGTCGGCGAGAATCTGCTTCAGCAGGCCTTGCGCGAACGTCGACACACTGCTCACATTGTCCGGGGTCGCAAGTCCTTCCAGACCGTCGACGCCGAACGAGTTCACGTACGGGGAGACGCTCTCGAGCAACCGGGACAACGCGCTACGCCCCTCGGTCGCGGGGCCTGCGTCGCTGGGTGCCGTCGGGGCGGGGGCGGCGGA
>NZ_BAOX01000259.1:0-7056 GCF_000813105.1 Rhodococcus sp. BS-15
AAGTCCGGTCTCGCAGACTACTTCGCCGTCGACGAGCAGGATGCCATCCGCATCGGACGCAGCATCGTCTCCCGATTGAACTGGAAGAAGAAGGGCCCCGAGCCTCGCGTCGAGGTCATCGAGCCACTGGCCGACCCCGAGGATCTGCTCGGCATCGTCCCCACAGATCTGAAGATCCCCTTCGATCCGCGCGAGGTCATCGCCCGCATCGTCGACGGTTCCGACTTCGACGAGTTCAAGCCCATGTACGGCGGATCGCTCGTCACCGGATGGGCCGAGCTGCACGGATATCCGATCGGCATTCTCGCCAACGCCCGCGGTGTGCTCTTCAGCGAGGAATCGCAGAAGGCAACGCAGTTCATCCAGCTCGCCAATCGGTCGAACACCCCACTTCTTTTCCTGCACAACACCACCGGCTACATGGTCGGTAAGGAGTACGAGGAGGGCGGGATGATCAAGCACGGCTCGATGATGATCAACGCCGTGTCCAACTCCACGGTGCCGCACATCTCCATTCTGCTCGGTGCGTCCTACGGAGCCGGTCACTACGGCATGTGCGGACGCGCGTTCGATCCGCGATTCCTCTTCGCGTGGCCGTCCAGCAAATCCGCCGTCATGGGCGGCGCGCAACTCGCAGGTGTCATCTCCATCGTCGGACGCGCCGCCGCCGAAGCTCGCGGACAAGCCTTCGACGCCGAGGCCGATGCCGGAATGCGCGCGATGATCGAAGGCCAGATCGAGGCCGAGTCGATGCCGATGTTCCTCTCCGGACGCCTGTACGACGACGGCGTCATCGACCCACGTGATACCCGCACGGTGGTGGGAATGTGCCTGTCGGCCATCGCCACCGCCCCGATCGAAGGCACCGCCAACTTCGGTGTCTTCCGGATGTGACGCCATGACCATAACGTCCGTTCTCGTAGCCAACCGCGGCGAAATCGCCCGACGCGTCTTCACCACCTGCCGCGCCGAGGGCATCGACACCGTCGCGGTGTTCTCCGACGCCGACGCCAACTCCCCGCACGTGCGTGAGGCCGACCAGGCCGTGCGGCTACCCGGCAACAGTTCGGCCGAGACGTACCTGCGCGGCGAGCTGGTCATCGCGGCAGCTGCGGCCGCCGGAGCGGACGCCGTGCATCCGGGGTACGGGTTCCTCTCCGAGAACTCCGATTTCGCGCAGCAGGTGCAGAACGCCGGCCTGACCTGGATCGGGCCGCCCGTCAAGGCCATCGAACTGATGGGCTCGAAGGTCGAGTCCAAGAAGATGATGGCCGACGCCGGAGTTCCGGTGCTGACCCAGCTCGATCCCGAGTCGGTCACCGAGAACGAACTGCCGGTGCTGATCAAGGCCTCCGCGGGCGGCGGCGGGCGCGGCATGCGCATCGTGCGCAACCTCGAGAACCTGGAGTCGGAGCTCGAAGCGGCAGGGCGCGAAGCACTCTCGGCATTCGGCGACGGAACGGTGTTCGTCGAGCGGTACATCGAGACCGGTCGACACATCGAAGTGCAGGTCATGGCAGACCGATTCGGCACGGTGTGGACGGTTGGCGAGCGTGAGTGCTCCATCCAACGCAGGCATCAGAAGGTCGTCGAGGAGGCGCCGTCGCCGCTCGTCGAACGCATCGACGGCATGCGCGAGAAGCTCTTCCACGCGGCGACACTGGCCACCGAGGCCATCGGCTACGAGGGTGCGGGCACCGTCGAATTCCTCGCCGACGAGAAGGGCAACTTCTTCTTCCTCGAGATGAACACTCGTCTGCAGGTGGAGCACCCGGTCACCGAATGCACAACCGGACTCGACCTGGTGGCCTTGCAGATCAGGGTCGCCGCGGGGGAGCGGTTGCCCGCCGAGCAACCCAAGACGCGTGGACACTCCATCGAAGTTCGCCTCTACGCGGAGGATCCGGCCCAGGACTGGCAGCCGCAGAGCGGTGCCGTGCACCGATTCGAGATCCCCGGTGCGCAGTTCGAGGTGCTCGACAAGTCCGGCATCAGAGTCGATTCAGGTGTCGAGACCGGCAGTGTGGTGGGCACTCACTACGACCCGATGCTCGCGAAGGTCATCTCGTTCGCGCCGACGCGGGATCAGGCTGCGAATCTACTGGCGAAAGCGTTGCAGAAGGCCACCGTTCACGGCCTGAAGACCAACCGCGATCTGCTCGTCAACATCCTGCGACATCCGGCGTTCCTGGCGGGGGAAACCGACACGGCCTTCTTCGACACGCACGGACTCGATGTCCTGGCTCGGCCGATCGCACACGGCCGTGCCCAGGAACTGTCAGCTCTCGCAGCAGCTTTGGCGGACGCAGCGAGCAACGTCGACCGAGCGCGGGTGAACCGGGGCCTGCCCGGCGGCTGGCGCAATCTCCGGTCCCAACCGCAGCGCAAGACCTACAACGACATCACCGTCGAATATTCGATCGGGCGCAGCGGACTCACCTCCTCGGTGGAGGGCGTCGAACTGATAGATCACACCCCGACCTCGGTGACTCTCGACGACAACGGAATCCGTCGCATCTTCGAGGTGAGCAGTTATGGATCGGACGTCTTCGTCGATTCCGCATTGGGTCCGGTCAGGTTGATCAAGGCCCCGCGGTTCACCGATCCCACCGACGAGGTCGCGGCGGGTTCGCTCCTCGCGCCGATGCCGGGCAGCGTCATCAGAATCGCTGCTGCGCAGGGCGATACCGTCACCGCCGGTAGGCCGATCCTGTGGCTCGAGGCGATGAAGATGGAACACACGGTGACTGCACCCGCAGACGGTGTCCTCACCGAACTGAACGTCACAGAAGGTCAACAGGTCGAAGTCGGCGCAGTTCTGGCCGTGGTAACCGAACACGGGAGTGGAGCCGACGGAATGACCCAATCAAAGGGAGCAGAACAATCATGAGTTTCATCGAGACCGAAGAGCAGAAGGGACTGCGCAACGCAGTCTCGTCACTGGGCAAGCGCTACAACTACATCGACTACGTCCTGCCCAAGGCTCGCAAGGGTGAGCCGCTGACCGAGCTGTGGAACGAGGCGGGCAAGCTCGGTTTCCTCGGCGTCAATCTGCCCGAGGAGTACGGCGGCGGTGGCGCAGGCATCTACGAACTCGCGCTCGTGCAGGAGGAGTTGGCCGCGCACGGTGCCGGTCTGCTGCTGGTCGTCGTCAGTCCGGCCATCTGCGGCACCATCATCGGCAAGTACGGCACACCGGATCAGAAGCAGGAGTGGCTCACCGCTCTCGCCGACGGTTCCAAGATCATGGTCTTCGGCATCACCGAACCCGACGCCGGATCCAACTCGCACCAGATCACCACCACGGCGCGTCGTGACGGGGACGAGTGGCTTCTCAAGGGCAACAAGATCTACATCTCCGGTGTCGATCAGGCCGACGCCGTGTTGATCGTCGCGCGGACCGAGGATTCCAAGACCGGCAAGCTCAAGCCGGCCCTGTTCATCGTGCCCACGGACGCTCCGGGTCTGCAGAAGACGCAGATGGAGATGGACATCGTGGAGCCTGATCATCAGTTCGTGCTGTTTCTCGACGACGTCAGGCTCCCCGCCGAAGCACTCGTCGGCGAGGCCGACGCCGCCCTGATGCAGCTGTTCGCCGGACTGAACCCCGAGCGCATTCTCGGTGCCGCGATGGCGATCGGAATGGGTCGTTACGCCATCGACGCAGCGGTGAAGTACGCCAAGGAGCGCACCGTCTGGAAGACGCCGATCGGAGCCCATCAGGGTCTCGCGCATCCGTTGGCGCAGTGCAAGATCGAACTCGAACTGGCCAAGCTGATGATGCAGAAGGCCGCGGTGCTCTACGACTCCGGCGACGACTTCGGCGCTGCCGAGGCGGCCAACATGGCGAAATACGCTGCGGCCGAGGCCAGTATCAAGGCGCTGGATCAGGCGATTCAAACCCACGGTGGTGCCGGCCTGAGCAGTGAGTACGGCTTGGCTGCGATGCTCGGGGCCGCCCGTATCGCCCGCGTCGCGCCGGTCAGTCGGGAGATGATCCTCAACTTCGTGAGCCAGCACTCGCTCGGACTGCCGAGAAGCTACTGATGGCCGTTCTCGTCGAGTCGGGCAAGGACACAGCGTATTTGACGTTGGATTCGCCGGAGAACCGGAACGCGCTGTCGTCGGTGTTGGTCGAGGAGTTGACAGCGGGCCTCATCGCTGCAGCGCACGACGACGACGTCAGAACGATCGTGCTAGGCCACACCGGCACCACGTTCTGTGCCGGAGCCGACCTCCGCGAAGCCGGATCATCACCGGAACTGCGCACCCGGCAGATGCTCGACCTGATGCGGTTGATCATCGACACCCCGAAACCCGTCGTCGTGCAGATCGACGGGCATGTGCGGGCAGGTGGAATGGGGCTCGTCGCGGCCTGCGATATCGCGGTCGCCGGACCCCAGAGTTCGTTCGCGTTGACGGAGGTTCGCCTCGGCCTGGCCGCATCGGTCATCTCGGTGGCCGTGCTGCCGCGGCTTTCGTCCCGTGCGGCGAGTCGCTATTTCCTCACCGGGGAGACGTTCGACGGTGCCACCGCCGAGGCGATCGGTCTGGTCACCGTGGCCGACGCCGTTCCTGCGGCAGCGGTGGCCGACTACATGATCATGTTTCGGAAGTGTTCGCCGCAGGGCCTGGCCGAGTCGAAACTCCTCACCACGGCCGCGATCCGGCGCGAGATCGACGAGCGCGGTACGGCCGTCGCCGAGCAATCGGCCAGGCTGTTTGCGTCCGACGAGGCCCGAGAGGGGATGATGTCCTTTCTGGAGAAGAGGCCACCGTCCTGGGCGGCCGAGCGTCGGTAGGAGGGAGTGCGGCGATGGTGATGGCGCGCGAACCCAAGCAGGACCGCAGCAGGGTGACGCGTCAGCGACTGCTGGAGGCGACGATCGATTCGCTCGCGGAGCAGGGCTGGGTTGCAACGACGGTCGGCGTGGTCGCCGAACGTGCAGGCGTATCCCGCGGCGCGACCCAACATCATTTCCCGACGCGTGAGGACCTGATCACCGGAGCGCTCGAGTACATGTTCGACACTCGGATGGACAGCGCTCGCCGCGAGGCGCAGGAGATTCCGGCGGGCCCCGGCCGGACGAAGCTGGTGGTGGAGCGGCTCGTCGAGTACTACACCGGGCCGATGTTCAAAGCGGCACTGCAGGTCTGGACTGCGGCGTCGGCCGACCCCGAGTTGCGCGATCGGATCGTTCCGCTCGAAGAACGGTTCGGTCGCCGTGCCCACCAGATGGCCGTCGAGAACCTCGGTGTCGACGACAACGATCCCGTCACGCACCGTCTCGTCCAGGCAACTCTCGACCTCGCTCGCGGACTGGGCCTCGCCGATGTGCTCACCGACGACGCACGACGACGTGCCGAGGTCGTGCGCTCGTGGGCAGAGGTATTGGATGCGTCGTTGAACGCGCGGCTGTCCGCCGCTCCGGCGTGAGCGCGCTAGACCCACACGATCTGCGTCGCAGCGCAACCTGTGCTTGAGTCGCTCTGGTGACTTCCGATATCGCACGCGTGCACCGCGGCCAAATCTTTCACGTCGCAGGCTCGCCCACCGTAGTGGGTGCGGCGGCCTCGTTGGTGTCGATTCCCGACGGTGCCCTCGTGGTGTCGGGCGAGGGGAAGATCGAGTTCTGCGGCGAGTTCGACTCTCTCCCAGCCCGATTCGCGCAGGTACCGATTGAGGATCATCGACCGGGGTTTCTGTTGCCCGGTTTCGTCGACACGCACGTTCACTTCCCGCAGACCTACGCCGGAGATTCCTACGGCGGCGGGCAACTGCTCGAGTGGCTGAACACCTGCATCTTCCCGTCCGAGTCCCGTTTCGCCGATCCCGAGTTCGCCGCCGCTGCGGCCAGAGATTTCTGCGCCGCGCGAATCCGAGCGGGAACCACGCAGGCGATTGTGTTCGGCTCGGCCTTCCCGCACGCACAGGACTCTCTGTTCGCCGAGACGCTCGAGCACGGGCTGCGCATCGTCAGCGGGCGCGGAGTCCAGACCACCGGGCCGGCGTCGGCGCAGGCCTTGATCACCGGCGAGGACGAGGCCATCCGGCTGGTGTCCGAGGAGATCGAGAAGTGGCACGCAGCCGACACCGGCGACGTCGACACGGCGATGCTGCACGTGGCCGTCGTACCGCGGTTCTCGCTCTCGGTGACGACGCAGACTCTGAAGAACCTCGGCGAGCTCTACGATTCCGTCCGCGCGCGAGGTGTCTACTTCCACACACACCTGAACGAGAACAACCGGCCCGGAACCGGTGAGATCGACGCCACCAAGAACGCCTACGGGGTGGACACGTACCTCGACACCTACGACGGCAAGTTCCTGCCGGGCTCGCAGGTCGGCGGGAAGAGCTTCCTGGGTCGGCGCACCATCCTGGCCCACGCGGTGCACTGTCAGGACATCGAACTCGCGCGAATGGCCGAGACTGGCACGTCCATCGCGCACTGTCCTACCTCGCAGCAGTTCCTGGGCTCGGGCACCATGCCGTGGATGCGGACCGTCGCCGCGGGAGTGAACATCGCCATCGGGTCGGACTTCGGCGGCGGTGACGAGTGGCTGCTGCCGCAGGTCCTCGCCGATGCGTTCAAGGTGCACATCTCCGAGGCCGGTGACGCCGGACTGTCACTGCATCCCGCTGAACTGCTGTTCACCGGAACACTCGCCGGGGCCCGCGCACTGGACATGGAGAACCGAATCGGCAACTTCGACGCGGGCAAGGAAGCCGACTTCGTCGTGGTCGACCCGTCCGCCTGGCCGCAGCTCGCGGCGGCAGTAGACCACGGCGTTCGCGCCGACGATCCCGAGCTCGCCCGCGACCAGACCCTGTTCGCGCTGCTGATGGCGATGCGCGAGCCCGCCATCGTCGGCGTCTACGTCCAGGGCCGGAAGCTCGCCGCTTCGCGGTAACGTATGGCGACTCGCTTCCAAAGGATCAGGAGACACACAGGTATGGCTCGTCGGACTCGATTCGGTCTACTCGCAGCTGCATTCGCAGCTGTGGGCACCCTGGCCCTCGCGCCGGTCGCACAGGCCCAACCGCCTGCCGATGCG
>NZ_BAOX01000258.1:0-7106 GCF_000813105.1 Rhodococcus sp. BS-15
GGACGGCGAGGTGGTGCTCGACGTCGGGGGTCGGAACCGGTCACTACCTCGCGGCGGTTCTCGACGACCACCCCGAGTGCCCGGGGGATAGGCGTCGACGTGTCGAAGTTCGCGGCCAGGCGCGCCGCACGGTCCCATCCGCGGCTGGGGTCCGTGGTCGCGGACATCTGGAGTGGACTCCCGGTGCGGTCGGGCGCTCTGTCCGCGGTGACGTGCGTGTTCGCTCCGCGCAACGCCGGTGAACTGAATCGGGTTCTCGTCGACGACGGCGTGTTGGTGGTCGTCACGCCCACGACGCGGCATCAACGTGAGCTGCGGGGGCCATTGGGACTCATCGGCGTCGACGAGGACAAGTCCCGCCGCCTGAGCGAGTCGCTGTCCGGTCTGTTCGAGCCTGTGACGGAATCTTCGCTGGAATACTCGATGATGCTCTCGCACAACGATATCGAGGCTCTGATCGGCATGGGCCCGTCGGCGCGGCACGGTGACCCCGAGGCGCGGTCTGCGGCGCTGACGCAGTTACCGAACACCACCGAGGTCACCGCGTCGGTGACGGTATCGACCTACCGCAAGACGATTCGCTGAGTCGTCCCGATCAGCCGCGGCGGGCCAGCGCGTCGTTGTAGACGGCGAGAGTCTGCTTCGCGATCGACGCCCAGGAGAACTCGGCGACGGCCCGCTCGCGGCCCGCCTTGCCCATCGCTGTCGCGAGCGCGGGATCGAGGGCTACCTCGTTGACGGTGTCCGCCAGGTTCCGCTCGAAGGCATCGGGTTCGTAGGAGTTGTAGTGCACCAGGCGTCCGGTGCGGCCCTCGTCGACGACCTCGGGAATGCCGCCGACATCCGATGCCACCACAGCAGTTTCGCAGGCCATCGCCTCGAGGTTGACGATGCCGAGCGGTTCGTACACCGACGGGCAGACGAACACAGCCGCCGCGGAAAGGATTTCGCGGATCTTCTCGGTGGGAAGCATGTCCTTGACCCAAAACACGCCGCTGCGCTGCTCGGCGAGCTGGGCGACGGCCCGCTCGGTTTCCGCGGCGATCTCCGGGGTATCGGGTGCGCCTGCACACAGGACGAGTTGAATCGACGGATCGAAGTGGTGGGCCGCGGCGATCAGGTGGCCCACGCCCTTCTGCCGGGTGATGCGCCCGACGAACGCGACGATCGGCTTGTTTCGATCGACGCCGATCTCGTCCAGAGTTGCGGTGCCGTGGTCGGCGAACCACCGCTGCGTGTCGATTCCGTTGCGCACCACATGAACCCGGCTCGGATCGAGACGCGGATAGGCGTCGAGCACATCTTTGGCCATGCCCTCGCTGACGGCGATGACGCGTCGGCGTATTCCACGGCGTTGCGCTCCGACCACGACGAGATGCGGTAGCCGCCGCCGAGTTGCTCGGCCTTCCACGGCCGACGTGGTTCGAGTGAGTGTGCGGTGAGGATGTGCGGAACGTCGTACAACTCGGCGGCGAGGTGGCCCGCGAAGCCGGTGTACCAGGTGTGCGAGTGCACCACGTCCGCCCCCGCAGCGGCGTTCGCCATCCGCAGCTCCGCCGACAGCGTCGTCAACGCGGCGTTCGCCCCGGCGAGTGCGGGATCGGGGTCGTGCACCTGCGCGGTGTCGCGCGGCGCGCCCATACAGTGGATGTCCACGTCGCACAGCGATTTCAGCTGCGCCGTCAACTCCGTGACATGAACTCCTGCGCCACCGTAGATCTCCGGGGGATATTCCTTGGTCATCATTGCTACGCGCACGTGAACGAACCTACATTCCCCAGCAGTTGTGCGTGTACTGCTAGCAAGGTTCTCTCGGTGCGGATAGGTTGAGTGGGTGAGGACACAACCGCACGTACTAGGGATTGTGCTGGCCGGCGGTGAGGGTAAGCGCCTTTACCCGATGACCGCGGACCGAGCCAAGCCAGCCGTTCCCTTCGGGGGCGCCTACCGACTCATCGACTTCGTACTGAGCAATCTCGTCAACGCCGGTTACCTCCGGCTCTGCGTGCTCACCCAGTACAAGTCCCATTCACTGGACCGCCACATCTCGCAGACGTGGCGACTGTCCGGGTTCGCCGGGGAGTACATCACTCCGGTTCCCGCGCAGCAGCGACTCGGGCCCCGGTGGTACACCGGCAGTGCCGACGCGATCTTCCAGTCGCTGAACCTGGTGTACGACGAGGACCCCGAATACATCATGGTTTTCGGTGCCGACCACATCTATCGCATGGATCCGGAGCAGATGGTGCAGCAGCACATCGACTCCGGTGCAGGCGTCACCGTCGCCGGAATCCGGGTTCCACGCAGCGAGGCATTCGCGTTCGGCTGCATCGACTCCGACTCCGACGGCAAGATCACCCAGTTTCTCGAGAAGCCGGCTCAACCGCCCGGCACGCCCGACGACCCAGACGTCACCTACGCCTCCATGGGCAACTACGTCTTCACCACCAAGGTGCTCGTCGACGCCATCAAGGCCGACTCCGAGAACGTCGACTCCGACCACGACATGGGCGGCGACATCATTCCGGCACTCGTCGAAGCGGGCGTCGCCTCGGTCTACGACTTCAACGACAACGTCGTTCCCGGTGCCACCGAACGCGACCGCGGGTACTGGCGAGACGTGGGCACCATCGACGCCTTCTACGACGCCCACATGGACCTCGTGTCGGTGCACCCCATCTTCAACCTCTACAACCGCCGCTGGCCCATCCGCGGATCGGCCGAGAACCTGCCGCCCGCCAAGTTCGTCCAGGGCGGCTTGGCGCAGGAGTCGGTCGTCGGTGCCGGCTGCATCCTGTCCGCCGCCACAGTCCGCAACTCGGTGCTCAGCTCCAACGTCATGATCGACAGTGGCGCGACGGTCGAAGGCAGTGTCCTGATGCCCGGCGTCAAGATCGGTAAGGGTGCCGTCGTGCGGCACGCGATCCTGGACAAGAACGTCGTCGTAGGTGACGGAGAGATCATCGGCGTCGACCACGAACGCGATCGCGAGCGCTTCAACGTCAGTGCCGGGGGAGTCGTCTCGGTCGGCAAGGGCGTCTGGATCTAGTGCGCTGCGCGCAGTGGTGCGGTTGGGTGGCCTCTATGGCTCCTAACCGCACCACTGCCGTAGGCACCTACGCCCTCGACGCGCAGATCAACCCGTCACCCAGAGGCAGCAGGACCGTCGTCAGACGCTCGTCCTCGGCGATGGCCCGGGCGGCGGATCGAACGGCAACTGCGGTCGCGTCGCGCTGAGTCGGGTCGGCGACACGTCCACCCAGTAACGCGTTGTGCAGCACCAGAACTCCGCCGGGGCGCAGGAGTCGAACGCTCTCGGCGACGAAGTGCGGGTGGTCGGCCGGACTGGCGTCGATGAACACCAAGTCGTAGGTGTCGTCGGCCAACCGGGGGAGCACGTCCAGTGCCCAGCCGTTGATCAGCCGGGTACGCGAGGGTGCAATTCCCCCGGCGCGGAACGCTTCTCGGGCCGCACGCTGGTGCTCAGGTTCGGTGTCGATGGTGGTGAGGACACCGTCCGCGCGCATCCCGTCGAGCAGCCACAGGCCGCTGATCCCTGCGCCGGTACCGATTTCGACGACCGTCTTCGCGCCGAGCATCTGAGTGAAGATGGAGAGAATCGCTCCGACCGACGGCGGTACCGGGGCAGCACCCAGGTCGACGGCACGCTCTCTGGCTGCGATCAGAACCTCGTCCTCCTGAGCGGAGTCTTCGGCGTAGGCGAGCATCTTCTCGGCGTTGGTCGGCACGCCCCGAGGCTATCGTGCCCAGGGCACATTCTCACGCACACATTCTCAGGTGCGCCTCAGCTGATTCATACCGGACCCACACGCGGGTCCGTCAGGCTGTGAAGGAATCGAAGGTCCATCTCGATTGCGAAGTGTGAGCTGGAACATCCGAGGGTAGTCGTCGGTTGAATCAGAAGGACGTACGCAGTCCTGAGCAGGAGGATCCAACTATTTACAAGATCAACGGCGATCGCGACACCGCGCGTCTACCCGAGTCCGTACCCGCACCCGACGATCTCAGCGGCACCGCAGTGTTCGATGCGACCGGCGAGGACTCCACCATGCCGTCCTGGGACGAACTGGTTCGCGAACACGGCGACCGCGTCTACCGACTGGCCTACCGCCTGTCCGGAAACGCCCAGGATGCCGAGGACCTGACACAGGACACCTTCATTCGCGTGTTCCGCTCCCTGTCGAACTACCAGCCGGGCACCTTCGAGGGGTGGCTGCACCGCATCACCACCAACCTGTTCCTGGACATGGTTCGTCGACGCAGCCGCATCCGGATGGAAGCGCTCCCCGAGGACTACGACCGCGTCCCCTCCGATCGACCCAACCCCGAGCAGATCTATCACGATGCGCGCCTCGACCCCGATCTGCAGTCCGCGCTCGATTCGCTGGCACCGGAGTTCCGCGCCGCAATCGTGCTGTGCGACATCGAAGGACTGTCGTACGAGGAGATCGGTGCGACACTGGGCGTCAAGCTCGGAACGGTTCGCAGTCGCATTCACCGTGGACGCCAGGCGCTACGCGAGTACCTTCGAGTGCACGGGAAGGTCGACTCCGGTCACGCAAGTGTCCACTAGCTACGAGGAGGGTTGGATGACGCAGGCGCGCAAGCCGAAGCAATTCAGCTCCACCGAACACTTGGCCAGTGAAGCCGTCGCGGCGTACGTCGATGGCGAGTTGCGAATGCCCGCGTACCTGCGTGCTGCCGACCATCTGTCCGAATGCCCCGAGTGCGCCGCCGAGGTCGAGGCCCAGCAGCAGGCACGCAAGGCACTGCGGGGAGCAGGGGAGATGTCGATGCCACACTCTCTGCTCGGCCTGCTCAGCCAGATACCGTCCTGCGCGGGCGAGGATCGGCCGTCCCACACCAAACGAACCTTCATGTCCGCCGTTGCCGATGTCCGTCGTCGCCGACGTTGATCGCATCGAGAACTGCTCGACGACTTCTCACCTGCATCGAGCCGCGCCGACCGCTCGAGTGATACTGAACTCTCACACCGACGTATGCGAGGGGTAACCGGACGCGTGACATCGAATTCGACCAGCACCGAGACCGCAGGGACCGACCCATCGGAGATCGAGCCCGACGGCATCGGCTCGGCGGGGCCGGAAGGTCCGCGGTTGCCACCTCGTCCGGTGTATCGACCTTCCGTCGATCCGGTGTCGGCTTCGGTGTTCGGACGTCCCGACGATGTGGACGGTTCGTTCTCGCCTCGTAGGCCCGGCGAGGAACTTCCCTCGCGCGTATCGGTGCGTCCACCCGATCCCATCCTCGCCGAGGCGTTCGGACGCCCGGACGATGCCCAGGAATCGCTGCAGCGCGACCCGAACGCCCAGGACGAGAGCGACACCGCCCCCGTCGGCTCCGGTCGATCCGTGGCGCGACCCAACCTCTCGGGTATCCCTCGGCAGCGCGGCACTCGACACTCCGCCCCCTCCCGTACTGCCGCCAGGCACCAAACTCGGTGTGCGCGACGTGCTGTTCGGGCGGTCGGTGTCCGTCCGGGCTCTCGTCCTACTCGGAGTCCTCGCACTCGTCATCGGATTGGTCGGCGGGTTGTTCGGTCGCCTCACCGCGGAGGTGACCGGCGCGTTGACGAGCCAGAAAGTGACCCTGACCCAGTCCAGCGGCGACGACATCCCGCGCGGACAGATCAGCAAGGTCGCCGACGCCGTCCTGCCGTCCGTCGTCTCGATCCAGGTGACGCTCGGCGAAACCGGTGGCACCGGCTCGGGCGTCGTCATCGACGGTGCCGGCTACATCGTGACGAACAATCACGTGATCTCACTGGCCGCATCCGACCCGGAGAATTCGACACTCGAAGTGACATTCTCCGACGGCACCAAGGTGCCAGCCGACATCGTCGGCCGCGACACCAAGACCGACCTCGCCGTCCTCAAGACCGATGTCGGCAACCTCACCGTCGCCGAGCTCGGTCGTTCCGCCGACGTTCGCGTCGGGCAGGACGTGATCGCCGTCGGCTCACCGCTGGGACTGAACAAGACCGTCACCTCCGGCATCGTGAGCGCGCTCGATCGGCCCGTCGCCCTGTCGGGTGAAGGCACCGACACCAACGCCGTCATCGATGCCGTGCAGACCGACGCCGCCATCAACCCCGGCAACTCCGGCGGTCCGCTCATCGACTTCGAGGGCCGCGTGATCGGCATCAACTCGGCCATCCGGAGCGAGAGTGGCGGATCGGTCGGCCTCGGCTTCGCCATTCCGGTCGACGAGGTGTTCGAGGTGACGCAGTCACTGATCCGGGACGGCGTCATGCGGCACCCCGACATCGGAATCAATGCCCGCTCGGTCATCAACGACACCTCGGCCGGCGCGGAAGTAGCGAACGTCCGCTCGGGCGGTCCGGCCCAGCAGGCCGGAATCGTCGAGGGAGACGTCATCACCAGGGTCGGCGACCGAGCAGTGGGCGACGCCGACGAACTGGTCGTTGCCGTGCAGGCCACCACGATCGGGGAGCAGGTTCCGGTGCAACTCGTTCGGTCGGGACGGCTGGTGGACCTCTCCGTCACGCCGGTTTCGGATTGACGACGTAGGCTGGCAGGCGTGTTCGGCAACATCGGTTGGGGAGAGCTCGTCATTCTCCTCGTAGCAGCTCTCGTCATCCTCGGCCCCGATCGCCTACCCGGCGCCATCAGCTGGGTGTCCAAGTCGATCCGCCAGGTCAAGGACTACGCCAACGGCGCAAGCCAGCAGCTCAAGGACGAGCTCGGCACCGACTTCGAGGACCTCCGCAAACCGCTCGCGGATCTCAACCAACTTCGGGGCATGACCCCTCGGGCAGTGATCACCAAACACCTGCTCGACGGAGACGACTCGGTCTTCAAGAACCCACTCGACGACACCTTCAAGGGCAAGCCCTTCGATGCCAAGCCGAAGAGCTCAGGCGGCCCGACGCCTCAGAACGGCGTCTCCTCCGGCAGCACGTCCGGCAGCACCGTGTCGATGAGCAAGAACGAGCTCAAGCTGTCCGCAGGCGACACCCCGCCGATCGACGCGGACGCCACGTAACCAGATTTCGTCCTGCCGCACTCCGCCGCTTGTTCTCGTCAATGGACCACTGCACACGT
>NZ_BAOX01000257.1:0-7116 GCF_000813105.1 Rhodococcus sp. BS-15
GTCGGATATCTCGCGAGCACCAACCCCGATTTCGATCTCGAAGCCGCTCGCGAATTGCTCGCCGAGCAATTGCCTGCGGCACTGGTCCCGCGGCTTGCATTGGTCGACGAGATGCCCACGCGCACCTCGGGCAAGGTCGACCGCAATGCGCTGCCGTGGCCCCTGCCCGGCATGGCGGGGGGCCTCCTCGCTCGGCGGGACGGCGGGGTGGGTGGCCGAACTGTGGACCAACATCCTCGGCGCGCAGGTGTCCGACGAGAACGCCGATTTCTTCGCCAACGGCGGCGGTTCGCTCTCGGCCGCGCAATTGGTGACGGCGTTGCGCGAGCGGTTCCCCGAGATCACCGTCGCGCAGCTCTACGACCACCCGCGGCTGGGTTCGCTGGCGCAGTATCTCGACGATCTGAAGCCGGTCGTCGAGGCCGTTCCGCGTGAGGTCGCGCCGACGTCGCGCACCGCGCAGTGGGCGCAGATCGCGGCAACGGTTCCGTTGACCACCCTGACCGGATTGCAGTGGGTCACCTGGCTCGGGCTGCTGTTCAACGTCATGTCCTGGTTCGGCGACGTGCCCTGGGCTCCGACGCTGTCGTGGTGGTGGGTGCTCGTGGCATTCATCCTGTTCATCACTCCGGTCGGCCGCATGGCGATCTCGGTGATCGGATCGCGCATCCTGTTGGCGGGCTTGAAACCGGGCGCGTACAAGCGCGGCGGCAGCATGCACATCAGGCTGTGGGCGGCAACGAGATTGACCGATGCCAGTGGTGCATCGAACCTCTCGGGCGCACCGTGGATGGTCTACTACGCGCGCGCTCTCGGTGCCAAGATCGGTAAGGGTGTCGACCTGCACACGATGCCGCCGGTCACCGGCATGCTCGAGCTGGGCGACGGCTGTTCCATCGAGCCCGAGGTGGATCTGTCCGGGCATTGGATCGACGGCGATCTCGTCTACATCGGCGGCGTCGAGATCGGCGCCGGTGCCACCGTCGGTGCCCGCTCCACACTTCTGCCCGGAACCAAGGTCGGCAAGAACTCGGTCGTCACGGCAGGCTCTGCCGTCGTCGGACGGGTGAAGGCCGGTCAGATGTGGTCCGGTTCGCCGGCCCAGAAGGTCGGCAAGGCCGATCATCCGTGGCCCGCGGAAACACCGCCGCGCGCGACGAAGTGGGTATTCGCGTACGGCGTCGCGTCGCTGTTCCTGTCCGGTATGGCACTGTTCTCGATCGGTGTCAGCCTGGTGCTGATGGGCTGGTGGATTCACACCGCGGACTCCGTGTTCGACGCCTTCGAACGTGGTCTGGTGATGTTGCCCGTCGCGACGTTGGTGTCGTTGGCGGTGTTCGCGCTGATCACCGTCGTCGCGGTGCGGTTGCTCAGCATCGGACTCGTCGGCGGCTACCACCCGGTGCGCAGCCGCATCGGCTGGCAGGTGTGGGCCACCGAACGTCTGATGGACTCGGCGCGCACGTTCCTGTTCCCGCTCTACGCGTCGTTGTTGACGCCGCACTGGCTCCGGCTGCTGGGCGCGAAGATCGGCAAGGACGTCGAGGCGTCGACGGTGCTGATGATTCCCAAGTTCACCACGGTCGCCGACGGAGCGTTCCTCGCCGACGACACCATGGTCGCCAGTTACGAACTAGGCGGCGGCTGGATGCATCTGGGCGACGCCAAGGTCGGCAAGCGGGCGTTCCTCGGTAACTCCGGCATGACCGGTCCCGGGCGAACCGTCCCGAAGAACGGGCTCGTCGCGGTGCTGTCGGCAACGCCGGACAAGGCGAAGTCCGGCTCGTCGTGGCTCGGTAGTCCACCGGTGCGGCTGCGTCGAGCCGCCGGGAGTGCGGATTCGTCGCGCACGTTCGATCCGCCGCGCAAGCTCAAGGTCGCCCGGTCGTTCGTCGAGACGTGCCGGTTGATTCCCGTCGTCGTTACGTTCGGTATCGGGCTCGGAGTGCTGTTCTCGCTCACCGCGCTCGCCGACGCCGTCGGGTACTGGTTGGCTGCGTTGCTCAGTGGCGTCGTCCTGCTCGTCGCCGGTTTCGTGGCTGCTGCGGTGTCGGCGTTGGCGAAGTGGCTGTGGGTGGGCCGGATCGGCAAGACCGATCATCCGCTGTGGAGTTCGTTCGTGTGGCGCAACGAGGTGGCAGACACGTTCGTCGAGACCGTTGCCGCGCCGTGGTTCGCGCGCGCCGCCGAGGGCACCGCGGTATTGAACATGTGGTTGCGGTGGCTCGGTGCGGATATCGGCCGCGGGGTCTGGTGTGAGACGTACTGGCTTCCCGAGGCCGATCTGGTGACTTTGGCCGACGGTGCGACGGTCAACCGAGGGTGCGTTGTGCAGACGCACCTGTTCCATGATCGGATCATGTCCATGGACACGGTCGATCTCGGCAGAGGCGCAACACTGGGACCACACTGTGTCGCGCTGCCGGCGTCGGGAATCGGTGACGGCGCAACGGTGGGGCCTGCCTCTCTGGTGATGCGCGGCGATACGGTTCCCGCGCATACTCGTTGGCAGGGCAATCCGATCGCGCCGTGGGCCAAGGGTGATCCCTTTCCGCGGATTCGCGACGACCGAAACGAGGGGTGATCGCCGTGGCAGACAGGCTCGTGGCCCCGGTGTTCGACGTCGACTCCAGTGACAACCCGATCGATACGTACCTCCCGCAGAACGGCAATCGCGGCTATCGCGTCTCGCGCTACGAACTCGACCTCGAGTACAAGGTCGAGAGCAACCGATTGACGGGCAAGGCGAAGATCACCGCGGTCACCACGGCGACGGTGTCGAAGTTCGCGTTCGATCTCGGACCGGCGATGAACGTATCCAAGGTGTCGGTCAACGGCTCACGCTCGGTGAAGTTCAGCCACCAGCGCGGCAAGCTCAAGATCACCCCCGCCAAGCCCATCGCGTCGGGCGCGGCACTGGTGGTCACAGTGGCGTACGGCGGAACTCCCAAGCCCATCAACGGTGTATGGGGTGAGGTCGGCTGGGAAGAGCTCACCGAGGGCTCGCTCGTCGCGAGTCAGCCCAACGGCGCGGCATCGTGGTTCCCGTGCGACGACCATCCGGTGTCCAAGGCCAGCTACGGCATCACCATCACCACCGATTCGCCGTATTACGCGGTGGCCAACGGAACGTTGGTGCGCAAGCAGACTCGCGCCAGCCGCACCACGTGGGTGTACGAGCAGCCCGAGCCGATGGCCAGTTACCTCGCGACCATCCAGATCGGTCCGTACGAGCATCGCATCGTCAGCCCGGGGCCGGTGCCGATGAAGGCCATCACCCCGCCGCGCCTGCGAGCGCAGTTCGATCACGACTTCGGTCGTCAGCCACAGATGATGGATACATTCGTACGGCTGTACGGCCCTTACCCTTTCGCGTCGTACACCGTGGTGGTGACCGACGACGATCTCGAGATTCCGATCGAGGCGCAGGGGCTGTCGATCTTCGGTGCCAATCACTGTTCCGGTTCCCGGTACTACGAGCGTCTGGTGGCGCACGAGTTGGCGCACCAGTGGTTCGGCAATTCCCTCACCCTCGGCAAGTGGGCCGACATCTGGCTGCACGAGGGATTCGCGTGCTACTCGGAGTGGATCTGGGCCGAGAACTCCGGCGGCGCAACGGCTCACGACAAGGCCAAACGCGCGCACACCATTCAGCGCGGTCTGGCCATGGACATGCAGCTCACCGATCCCGGTTCGGCGCGCATCTTCGACGACCGCGTGTACAAGCGCGGCGCACTGGCACTGCACGCAGTAAGGCGCACCATCGGCGACGAGCGCTTCTTCGGCCTGATCCAGGAATGGACCTCCAAGTACCGCTACTCGACGGTCGCAACGGCGGACTTCACCGACCTTGCCTCCCGCTTCGGTTGCCCCCGAAGTCTGTGGGACGCATGGCTCGTGGACAAGCAGATGCCGTCGTTGCCGTAGTTCCAGCGTCGCCAATCGGCTCCCCAGTTTCGGAAACCAGCCTGCAATCGGAGGCCTGGATCCGAGTCTGGGGAGCCGATCTGCCGGTCAGATACGGCGACGGCGCTTCTGCGCATAACCGATGGTCATCAAGCCCGCTGACATCAGCGCGAAAAGATTGATCGGCGACGCGATGGCGCGGCCGACACTCGCATCGAGTGCCACGACCTGAAACAGCACCCAACCCACGATGACGGCCAACACGGCGAAAATCGGCCAGGGTCCGGAGTAGTTGTATTTCATGCCCGCTCCCTCAGCAGAAGGTTGCTCCACCGGTGAGGCCACCGCCGACGCTCCGCCGATTGCGCCTACCAGACCACCGCCGACCGTGCCTACGATCGGCAGAGTCACCGTACCGACAGCGGCACCGGCGAGTCCGGCTGCGGTACCTCCGGACACCGCGCCTCCACCGATTCCGGCGATGCAGTTGCCTATGCCCAAGGTTGTGACTTCACCTGGACGGGGCACAGTTACTGCGTGCACACGCAACGACGAACCTGACACTGCGTACTGAATCCCCACAGGGCTACCGTCGGCCGAGGTGGCCGAAGTCGGCAAAGCCTCTGTCGCTCCGGTTTCGATGCTGGTTGCGGTTGCGGTTCCATCGTTCGCTACTGCGACGTCGTAGCCGACGAGCGCCACAGTGAAGTCGCTGTCGCTGGTTTTGGCAACACCGAGCGCCGGTGAATCGACAACCTGGGCATGTACCGGAATATCCGTTGCTACAAAGGAAAACAACCCTGCCGCGGCCACCAAGGCTCCGGTAGCAATCCGCGATGCATTGCGCTGGTTCATTGGTCCTCCTCGATTCACCCTCCAATTATTACTTAGTCAAGGTATCAAAATCGGCTGTTTCGTCGACATGGTCGCGGGCTCGAACCTGACTGTTCACCGCATGGCTACCGAAACGACAACAGGTACGCGGGCAGTCCTCGACGCCTGCGTCAGCGATACCGGAGCGACACCGCGAGACCTGCCACTGCGTAGCCGTACAGTGCCGTCGTCGCCAGTGCCTGCAGCCAGAACCCTCTCGGGAACGACGCCGCCCAGCGTCCCTTGCCGTCCAATTGCAGATCACAGGGGAAGTCGCTGATGGCCATGGCAGACGACGGCTGCTTCGAGTGCGCGAGCACCACCCCGGTGGTGAACGGAAGTCCCCGAACGAACAGGTGACCGCGCGCTTCTCCGGCCCGGTACCGAACCGTGGATTCGCTGACAACCCCGGTGTACCAACGCCGTTGGACGTTCCATCCGGTGGCGTGCGCGAGCCGAAGGTTGCGGTCGCCTCGCAGAGCGGTGTCCACGGTCTCGACGTCGGCGATCAGTCCCCAGCGCAGCATCGACACCCACCAGACAATCCGTCTGCAGCGAAACACCAGGGCACCGAAGAGAAGGACCGCGAAGACGTACGGCACCACCGTCGGATATCTGGACCAGCAGGCGGCCGGCACGATCACAGCGATCAGAAACCAGTACGCCTCATGCCGGTTCCATACGGTCGCACCCGCGAGCGCCACCGTCGGAGGTACCCGATGCGGCGGGACCGTGCGCGAAGACTGCAGCATGATGCCGCTGATCCTAGGGCCGAACCTGTCTCTCGTGCGCGCCGAACGGCCCCGAGTACTGTCTGTCCATGGCGCAACGGTGTGGGGACTTGTCATTGCAGCCGCGATCACCGTAGCTCTGGTGTCGCTCGCCTCGAATGTCACGAGCGAAAGCCAGTTGTCCGCTCAGGCAAACACTTTGCTGGCCGTGCGCTCGACCCTCAGCAAATTGGCGAATTCGGGAGCCGTGTGGGCCGGCCTGCCCATCCTGTCCGGCTGGCTGGTCCGCCGTCCGCTGCACGCAGTCGCGGCAGGGATCGTCGCGAGTCTGCTGGCGTTGGTGGTGCACTACGGTGTCGGGCAGTTGTTCGGGATGTTCGACGAGACCGTATGGGCGGGCAACCGAATGTGGTTCGCTCTGGCACTTGTCGTTGGCGGCCCGTTGGGTCTGGTCGGTGCCGTGGCGCGAGGCGGCGGCCCGTCAGGCTTGATCGCGCGTCTGATCGTCCCCGCCGGCGCGATGATCGAGCCGTTCTACCGGGGCATGTTCAGGGTGCCGACCATCTTGCCGTGGCCCGAGCGCGTCGCCAGTGCGACCGCCGGAGCAATTCTCGTCGTAGCCGGCCTGGTGGGGGCGGCGATGCTGATCCGGCGGCAGCGTAGACAGCCCGGAAAACAGAACGGATCCAACCTCCGTCCTACGGCAAGTGAGCAGACGTCTTCGACCGAACCACCAGGCCGCACAGAGCCGCCATCACCGCGCCGAATCCGAAGATGATCGGATACGTGACCACCCCGGGCCAGGTCTCGGTGAGCGCCGACAGAACGGCAGGCACCGCGAAGCCCAGATAGGTCAGAGAATAGAACACTGCGGTGAGGCCGGCGAGATCGTCGGGGCCCGCAATGCGTTGCACCTCTTGCAGACCCGAGACCAACGCCATGCCGTACCCACATCCGAGAACCGCTGCCGCGATCAGCGCCGCGGCAATGGTGAGCACCGACGCCGCCCACGCCGCGACAGCCATACCGATCACCAGCAGAGTCAGCGCCACCAGTGCGCCTCGGGCGTTGGCGGGTGTGTCGATGCGACGCCCGACGGCCTGGATCGCGAACCCGGAGCCGAGAGCGATCACGGCCATCGCCGCGGAGAGTGCGACGGGATAGCCACCACCGGGCTCGTCGGCCAAGGCGTCGGCCATCAGTGACGGCAGCACCGCGTAGGCGACGCTCGCCGCACCGAAGACCCACGGCGCCAACGGCAGCACGACGAACAGGAACCGGCGATGCGAGGCGGATGGAATCCTCAGGTCGTCGAGCAGCTTCTTGTTCTTCGATGCCGCTGTGGCAGTACGTGTTTCGGGCACCGAGAGCATGCCCACACCGGCGACGATGCAGATCAGCACGTGCACGCTGTAGGCGAGGTGCGTCGGCCAGGGTGCCCACTGCGCGAGCACGCCGGCAACTCCGGCACCGAGGGCGAAGCCCGCCGTCAGCGACATCGCGGCACGGCGCGCGCCGGCACCGGGTTTGGCCGTGGCATCTCGCTGGAGAGCTCCTTGACCCAGCTGCCGCCCCACAGCCATACCGATTCCCGAGCGCGATTCCG
>NZ_BAOX01000256.1:0-7145 GCF_000813105.1 Rhodococcus sp. BS-15
AATGACCAGAGGGGCGCGGGAGTGGAGCCTGCGGAATGACCAGAGGACGCGGGTAAGCACGACACCGGGCCCGGAGGTTGCCATACTGCAGAGGACACAACCGAACTTTTCAATGGAGGAATGACGCCGTGCCTATCGCAACTCCCGAGGTCTACGCCGAGATGCTGGGCCGGGCGAAGGAACACAAGTTCGCCTTTCCGGCAATCAACTGTGTGGGTTCCGAGTCCATCAACGCCGCCATCAAGGGCTTCGCCGACGCGGGTAGCGACGGCATCATTCAGTTCTCGACCGGCGGAGCCGAATTCGGATCCGGACTCGGTATCAAGAGCATGGTCACGGGCGCTGTCGCACTCGCCGAGTTCGCGCACGTCGTAGCCGCCGAGTACGACGTCACCATCGCTCTGCACACCGACCACTGCCCCAAGGACAAGCTGGACACCTACGTGCGTCCGCTGCTTGCGATCTCGCAGGAGCGCGTCGACGCAGGCAAGAACCCGCTGTTCCAGTCGCACATGTGGGACGGCTCGGCCGTTCCGATCGACGAGAATCTGGAGATCGCCAAGGATCTGCTGACCCGCGCAGCGGCCGCAAAGATCATTCTGGAGATCGAAATCGGTGTCGTCGGCGGCGAGGAAGACGGCGTCGAGGCCGAGATCAACGACAAGCTCTACACGTCGAACGAGGATTTCCTCAAGACCGTCGAGGCTCTCGGTGCAGGCGACGCAGGCTCGCGCTACCTGCTGGCGGCTACGTTCGGCAACGTGCACGGCGTCTACAAGCCGGGCAACGTCAAGCTGAAGCCGTCCGTGCTCGCCGACGGTCAGCGTGTGGCCAGCGAGAAGCTCGGCCTGGCCTCCGGCTCCAAGCCCTTCGACTTCGTCTTCCACGGCGGATCGGGTTCGGCGAAGAGCGAGATCGAAGAGGCTCTCGAGTACGGAACGGTGAAGATGAACGTCGACACCGATACCCAGTACGCATTCAGCCGTCCCATCGCCGGACACTTCTTCTCCAACTACGACGGTGTGCTCAAGATCGACGGGGAGGTCGGCAACAAGAAGGCCTACGACCCGCGCAGCTACCTCAAGAAGGCCGAAGCCGGCATGACGGCCCGTGTCGTCGAGGCGTGCAACGACCTCAAGTCCGCCGGCCGCAGCGTATCCGCAGGCTAGAGCGGGGAAGCCCGCACGTGCGCGGAACCTCGTAGCAGGCTACGAGGTAGGAGTGGAGCCTGCGGAACGACCCGCAGGCTCCGCCGCGCACATGCAGCGTCAGCTGCACACCTTCCACTGATCGCCTTCGAGGCGTAGGTCGAAGGTGCGCGGCGATCGATCGTTCGGGTTGGCATCGGTGTGCGCGATGACCTGAGCGATCGCGGTGGTGTCGTCGCCGACCTGGATGGCGTCGATGCTGTCGAGGGTCGGTATGTTGCCCTGCTCGAGCGATACGCGATGCACCTCGGCGAATTCCGCATCCGGGATGTCTCGGTAGAACGTCGCCAGGTCACCGCACGAGGTACTGCGCAGCGTGGCCAGGTCGCCGCCGGCCAACGCTCGGGTGAAGGACTCCACGGTCGTTCTGATCCGGGCCTCCGGGGAGTCGTCGACGCTCGTGCGGTCGATCAGCAGGTACGCACCGGCGGTCACTGCCGCGATCACGACAACCGCGGCCACCAGTGCCGCCCACCACTTCTTCCGACTCGGTGTGCCGGGTTCTGTCGGCGACGGCCCGACGCGCTTGGGGCCGACCTGCTTCGGTGCTGGTCGCTGCGGTTCGATCTTCCTCGGCCCGACTGGTTGCGGCACAGCGGCGGGTGATTTCTTCTCGGCCGCAACATCTTTCGTTGCAGCTTCGGATGGGTTGCGCGGCGGGATGCGACGCGGGGCTGCGGTGGGCTTCGCGACCGGCTTCGCTTCTGCAACGGCCGGTTTCTCGGCTGGGGCAGTGGCGATCTGCTCGGTCGGAGTGTCGGCGGGCTCGTCGACCTGCTTCTTCTTGCCCAGGTCGATCTTCTCGGTGGCTGCGTCGGCCTCGGAGGGTGCATTCTTCTTCGCGTCCGGCATGCGTTCTCCCTCGTTCACCGAATTCTTGCAAGAGCGGTATGTATCGAATTTCGTCAGCTGGCAGCCTATCGACCGTGTCGGCCGCTCAGCACGAGCGCCACCGGGGGTGTTCGGACACGATTCGGTGACGTAGGGGCACAATGAGCGCCATGACTTCTTTCGGTGATCTGCTCGGACCCCAACCCACACTGTTGCCCGGAGACGACGAGGCCGAATCCGCGCTGCTGAACCACGAGGCACCCGAGACCGTTGCGGCGGCGCATCCGACGGCGTCCATCGCGTGGGCCTACCTCGCCGAGGCCGCGCTCGAGTCGGGTGCCACCATCACGGCGTACGCCTACGCTCGTACCGGCTACCACCGAGGTCTGGACCAGTTGCGTCGTAACGGATGGAAGGGATTCGGGCCGGTCCCGTACAGCCATGAGCCCAACCGAGGATTCCTCCGATGCGTCGCAGTCCTCGCCAAGGCGGCCCGCGACATCAACGAGCACGACGAGTACGCCCGCTGCCTCGACCTCCTCGAAGACTGTGACCCCAAGGCAGCAGAAGCGCTCGGCCTGGCTGATCGGGCCCGCGCCAGCCGGGCGCGAGGCCGAACCCGGCTGAAGTCGGGCAGTGCTCGGCTG
Source organism: Rhodococcus sp. BS-15 (assembly GCF_000813105.1). Lineage (NCBI taxonomy): Bacteria > Bacillati > Actinomycetota > Actinomycetes > Mycobacteriales > Nocardiaceae > Rhodococcus > Rhodococcus sp. BS-15. Next base: position 2,687 of record NZ_BAOX01000256.1, read on the forward strand.
AAGTTGTCGCTACTTCCGATCATTCAATGCGCGTTGGCGGCAGGTGTGGCGTGGTTCGTCGCGACGGACATCGTCGGTCACGAGAGCCCGTTCTTCGCACCGATCGCCGCCGTCGTCTCGCTCGGCGTCTCGCTCGGTGCTCGCCTGCGCCGATCGGCCGAGCTCGTCGTCGGAGTGACGGTGGGCATCGGCGTCGGAGATCTGCTTATCTCACTGATCGGCAGTGGGCCGTGGCAGATCGCTCTGGTCGTGGTGTTGGCGATGTCGGCTGCGGTGTTCCTCGACGGCGGCCCGATCATCGCGATGCAGGCCGGGTCGTCCGCCGTGCTGGTGGCGACGCTCATCCCGCCAGGCAACATGGGTGGCCCCAACCGCATGGTCGACGCGTTGGTCGGTGGTCTGGTGGGCATCGCGATCGTGGCGTTGATTCCGACGCATCCGGTGTGGCGAGCCCGTAAGGATGCGGCGAGCGTGTTGGCGACGGCTGCGAGTGTGTTGCAGAAGGTGGCCGACGGTTTGGTGGCGAACGATCCCAAACCGATCGAGGAGGCGTTGCGGAAGGCGCGTGCGACGCAGTCGGGTATCGATGCTCTGCGGACCGATCTCAAGGGCGGCCGGGAGATCGCGCGAATTTCTCCGATGTACTGGAATCACCGTAATCGTCTTGCGACGCTCGCGGCCACGGCCGATCCCATCGACAACGCCGTCCGCAACATCCGGGTGCTCGCGCGTCGGTCGCTGACGCTGGTGCGCGACGACGAGATCCTCGATCCGCGGGTTGTCGACGAGGTGGAGAAGTTGGCGCATGCGGTCGAGGTGTTGCGGCAGATGATTCTCGCCGATCCGGGGCAGAAGCCGGACGCGGCCGAGGCGGCGCGGGTGTTGCGGTCGGTCGCAGCCGGTGCCAAGCCTGAGTTGATCTCGAACGCCGGTCTGTCGGCGACGGTGGTGTTGGCGCAGTTGCGGTCGATCATCGTCGACCTGCTGCAGGTCGCCGGGCTCAAGCGTATCTCCGCGTTGGCGACGCTTCCGCCGACGGTGGAGCACCCGCACGTCCCGCCCGAGTTGTGACCCGAGCACACCATTGCATATATGCGTATGTACGCATATGGTGACTTCCGGAAGTAGACATCGGTCACCAGGGGGAGTCATGGGCGCGGGTCACGGGCACAGTCACGGCGTGGGCGGTCACACGCCGGCAGGTGCGGGGCCGCCCCGGTCTCGCGTGCGCAAGATGATCGTCGCGCTGGCCATTCTGGTGGTGTTCCTCGTCGTCGAGGCGACCGTGGCCTTGGCGATCGGGTCGCTCGGCCTGCTCGCCGACGCGGGTCACATGCTCACCGATGTTCTCGGCATGTCCATGGGTCTGATCGCGCTGTTGCTCGCCCGTAAGGGAAGTGCCGTAGCGGCAAGGACATTCGGCTGGCATCGGGCCGAAGTGTTGACCGCCATCGCGAATGCCGTTCTGCTGCTCGGTGTTGCGGCCTTCATCATGTACGAGGCGATCTCGCGCATCGGCGATGCACCTGAAATCCCCGGCGTGCCACTCATTCTCACCGCGACTGCGGGCCTCGCGGCCAATATCGTCGTCATGCTGCTCATTCGCGGCGACGCCAAGGATTCCCTGGCCGTCCGCGGTGCCTACATGGAAGTTCTGGCCGATGCGGTCGGCAGTGTCGGCGTGCTCGTGGCCGGCGTGCTGATGGTCGTGTTCGGGTGGACCTGGGCAGACATCGTCGTCGGCGTCCTGATCTCCCTGTGGGTTATCCCGCGTGCGATCAAGCTAGCCGGCTCGGCATTGCGCATTCTCACCCAGGCCAGTCCCGGACACGTCGACGTCGACGCGCTGACCGGCGATCTGAGCGCGCTACCGGGCGTGACGGGGGTTCACGACCTGCACGTGTGGACGCTGACCACCGGAATGGATGTGGCCACCGTGCATCTCGAATGCGAGGGCTCGTCGTCGATGGTGCTCGACAGGGCCCGGTCCTTGCTGTCCGCCTACGGCCTCGACCACGCCACGGTGCAGGTCGAGCCCGCCGCGCACGGCCGAACCTGCAAGGAAGAGCTCACCTGGTGACGGTGCGCACGTCGGAGCCGGGACGCCACACGTCGATCTGCATGTGATCGTCCACCAGTGAGGTCAGGACGACCTCGTCGATGTCGAGATCGAACACGTGGTGCGGCACCAGCTCGCTCGGTGACGCGTCGAATATCGGTTGCAGCACAGCAGGATCGGTGATTTCGACGGCACGCCCACCGATCTTCGCGTCCCCGCCCTCCATCGAATGGTGACCCGGATTGCTGTGCAGCGCGAACCGCCCGTCGCGCTGCAGATCTCGCGCTTTTACGGCACCGAGCATCGAACCGAGTCGCAGCACACCGCTGTCGTCGAACTCGACCTCGGTTCCGCTGACGCGCGGTGAGCCGTCCGCCCGGAGCGTCGCGAGTACGTGATGCTTGTGGGCGGTGAATCTGGCCTGCACCGCCGAGGCCAGGTTCGGGGCGGCTGTCGAGAAGTCGTTCCACGTCGTCATGTGTCGAGTATCGACGCCCATCACTGACATCGTGTGTCAGTAATATCGGACAGATGCGTTCCGCACGATTGCTTCGGATCATGTTGTTGCTCCAAGAGGGGCGGCAGGCGACCGCGCAGTCTCTCGCGGACGAGGTGGAGGTATCGGTGCGCACCATCTACCGCGACATCGGCGCGCTCGGGGCCGCAGGTGTGCCGCTCTGGACCGAACCGGGCCCCGGCGGCGGTATCCGACTGCTCGACGGGTGGCAGTCGAAACTGACCGGCATGACCGGTACCGAAACGTCGGCGCTGATGCTGCTCGGTATGCCGTCGGTTGCGGCCGACCTCGGATTGTCCGACGCCACCGCCGCTGCCGAGAGCAAGCTCCTCGGCGCGCTGCCGGTGTCGCTACGGGCGAGCGCGCAGTTGTGGCGTGAGCGTGTGCACGTGGATGTTCCCGGGTGGTTCACCGCGCCCGCGGCGAACGAGTTGGTCCCGGTGTTGGCGCGTGCGGTGCTCGGTGGGCGACAGATCGAGATCGGTTACCGCGGCAGGAGTCGGGTTCTCGGGCCGCTCGGACTCGTGGTGAAGGCCTCGGTCTGGTATCTGGTGGCCCAGGAGTGGAGCCTGCGGAACGACCCGGATGCTCGCGGTGAGCGCATTCTGTCGTTTCGGGTCGATCGGATCGAGAGCGTGGCGGAATTGGCGATCGAGGTGCTTCGGCCGGCCGGGTTCGACCTCGCGCAGTGGTGGGGTGCGTCGATGGCGGAGTTCGATCGGTCGCTGCTGAGGTTCCCCTGTCGAGTTCGATTGTTCGACAACGCGGTGCGTGCTCTGCCTCGGGTGATCGGCGTCGCGGCCACTCCAGAACTCGGTCCGCCCGACAGCGACGGATGGACCGAGGTGGAGTTGATGCTCGAGAGCGAGGATGTCGCTCTCGCTCAGCTGATCGCGCTCGGCGGGGGAGTCAGCGTGTTGGATCCCGCATCGTTGCGTCGATCGCTGCGTGATGTCGCGTCGAGCATCGTGCGTGAGAACAGTTGAGTCACAGCCAGAATCGCATCAGGTAGTTGCCGTTGCCGGCGAAGAACTCGGGAACACCGGACAGCCCGAACAGGGTGTAGATCGCCCCGAAGAATGCGGAGTTGACTGCGGGCACGAACAACAACGCGACGAGAACGAGGATTCCGTAGCCCTTGAATTGGTTCAGCGACGCACGGGTGGCGGGCGAGAGCGAGGGCTCGAGTGCGGCGTATCCATCGAGTCCCGGTACCGGAATCAGGTTCAGGATCGTGGCCATGATCTGCAGGAACGCCAGGAAACTGAGCCCGTACCAGAAGGCCTGATGGGTGCCGTCGGTGCCGAACATGCGAATGACGATCAGGAGTATCACGGCGACAACGGCGTTGGCGAACGGTCCGGCGAGGGCGATGCGCCGCTGCGTGGACGCCGAGAATTGGCCGGTGCGCAGATACACGGCACCGCCGGGCAGTCCGATTCCGCCGATCGCGATGAACATCACCGGCAGGACGATCGAGAGCAACGGGTGGGTGTACTTCAGCGGGTTGAGCGTCAGGTAACCGCGAAGTTCCACTTCCCGGTCGCCGGCCCGAAAAGCGGTGTACGCGTGCCCGAATTCGTGCAGGCACACCGAGGCGATCCATCCGGCGAGAACCAGTACGAACACTCCGAGGCGCGCGGCGACGGACGTGACGTCCTCGGCCGTCCACGCCAGCGCGCCGCCTACGCCGGCGACCGCGAGAACGGCCACGAACACCGGGCTCGGCAGGACGGGACTGCGGCGCAGCGGAACGGTCATCGGACCAGCAACCACTCTTCGTGGTGACGGTAGAACGTCGATCTCTTCACCGTTCTGTCGCCTGCGATGCCGTCGCGCATCAGGTCTGCGGCGGGGGAGCCGAGCTGCATCGCGCGTCCGCC
>NZ_BAOX01000255.1:0-7156 GCF_000813105.1 Rhodococcus sp. BS-15
CACACCGCATTCCCCTTCCCCCCACCGCACTCAAGGGCCGGGCTGCAGTTCTCGCCGTCGCCGCAGGTGCGGTTGTCGCGGCAGGCCAGGCCGTCGTCAACGACGACTCACCCGCCGCAGTCGCCACCTCCGAGTACGCACTCGCCGCAGGTGAAGCACCCGCCGCTGCAGCAGTCGCGGCCACCACCACTCCACAGACCACCGAGATCGAAGCCGACTCGTCCAGCGCGACGCCGTCGGAGGCACCGCAGATTCTCAGCATCGCTGCGCCGGTGGATCTGAGCCAGTTCAACGACCTGCTCGCCAAGGGACAGCGGTTCAGCGAAGAGCGTGCCGCACGCGAAGCCGCTGCTCGCAGGCCGCTGTTCGCACTCCCGGCGCAGGGCACCTACACCTCCAACTTCGGCACCCGCTGGGGCGTTCTCCACGCCGGCGTCGACGTCGCCAATGCCATCGGAACTCCGATCTACGCCGTCGCCGACGGCAAGGTGATCGACTCCGGTCCGGCCGCAGGCTTCGGTATGTGGGTTCGCGTGCAGCACGCCGACGGCACGATCACCGTCTACGGCCACATCGACACCTCGACCGTCACTGTCGGTCAGGACGTCATGGCGGGCGATCAGATCGCAACCATGGGTAACCGCGGCTTCTCCACCGGCCCGCACCTGCACTTCGAGGTCCACCTTCCGGGCGAGGTCAAGATCGACCCGCTTCCGTGGCTCGCTTCCCGAGGAATCTCCCTCGGCCCCGAAATGGACTGAATTCTCCTTCATCGCACAACAAGCCGGACCCCGCTTTCGCAGGGCCCGGCTTTTTCGTGTACCGAAAAGCTCAGAGCTTGGTCATCGGGACGCCGCCGATGAGCATCATCTTCACGCGGCCGGCCGAACCGAAGTCGATCAACACCATCGCCTTGACTCCGGCACCGGTCGATTCCAGCACCGTGCCCAGGCCGTACTTGTCGTGGCTGACTCGATCGCCCACGGCGAGAACGAGGTTGGAGTTGCGCCCCTTGGCGGCACCGAAACTCGGAGTCGAACTCTGACCGCGATTCGAGGACCCGCCGTAGCTGCCCGAGCCGTAACTGTTCGAGCCGTATCCGCCACCCGAGCCATAACTGCCGGATCTGCCCCCGCCGATGGCTCGGCCTCCCCCGGTGCCCGGATCCTCGCGTCGCCAGTCGATCAGGTGCTGCGGAACTTCTTGCAGGAAGCGCGATTCCGGGTTGGCGATGGGCTGGCCCCATGCCGAGCGCATGATGGCGCGCGTGAGGTAGAGCCGCTGCCGCGCCCGCGTGATGCCCACGTACGCCAGGCGTCGTTCCTCGGACAGTTCGTTGGGGTCGCCGAGCGCCCGCATGTGCGGGAATTGGCCGTCCTCCCAACCCGTCACGAAGACCACCGGGAATTCCAGACCCTTGGCGGTGTGCAGCGTCATCAGGGTGACGACGCCGGTACCCGAATCGGGGATCTGATCGGTGTCGGCCACCAGCGATACCCGTTCGAGGAACGCCGCGAGCGAGCCCGGCTCGGCCAACCCGTCGACGCCACCGTCCTCGTCGCCGTTCTCGTCGTCCCCGGTTTCGAGAGCTTCCGCAGCCACTGCGGCCTGGTTGCGCGCCTCGGAAGTGAATTCCCGTGCGACGCTGACGAGTTCGTTGAGGTTGTCGAGGCGAGCACCGTCCTGCGGATCGCTGCTGGCTTCGAGTTCGGCGCGGTAGCCGGTGCGGTCGAGAACGGCTTCGACGACATCGCCGATGTCTGCGATGTCGTTGCCGTCCCCGTCGGTCGCGGTGAGCACTGCACGTAGTTCGTCGAGCAACTCCATGAACTGTGCGATCAACTTCTGCTGCCGCGAGTTGAGCAACGCCACCTTGCCCGCGGCCGCGTCGTGCAACGCGCGCGAGAAGCTGATGTCGCGCTGCTCGGCGTGCACGGCGACACAGGCCTCGGCACGGTCGCCGATCCCCCGGCGGGGAGTGTTGAGGATGCGCCGCATGCTGACGGTGTCGTCCTCGTTGGACAGCACGCGCAGGTATGCGACGAGGTCACGTACTTCCTTGCGCTCGTAGAATCGGACGCCGCCGACGACCTTGTACGGCAGTCCGAGTCGGATGAAGATCTCTTCGAGCGCACGCGAGGAGTTGTTGGTTCGGTAGAAGACGGCCACCTCGTCGAAGCGCACGTCTCCGCCGTCGACCAGTCGGTCGATCTCCGAGGCCACGAACGACGCCTCGTCGTGTTCGTTGTCGGCGACGTAACCGACGATCAACTCGCCCTCGCCGGTGTCGGTCCACAGCTTCTTCTCGCGTCGGCCGATGTTGCGCGAGATCACCGCGTTGGCGGCCGAGAGGATGTTCTGCGTCGATCGGTAGTTCTGCTCGAGCAGGATGGTCCGCGCGTCGGGATAGTCGCGCTCGAATTCCTCGATGTTGCGGATCGTGGCACCACGGAATGCGTAGATGGACTGATCCGCGTCGCCCACCACACAGAGCTCGCCCGGCGCGACGGTGCCCTCGAGTGCGCCGTCGGCGTCGGGGGTACCGACCAGTTCGCGGACCAGCATGTACTGGGCGTGGTTGGTGTCCTGGTACTCGTCGACCAGAACGTGTCGAAACCGGCGTCGGTAGTACTGCGCCACCTGAGGGAAGGCCTGCAGAATGCCCACCGTCTCGCCGATGAGGTCGTCGAAGTCCATGGCGTTGGCTGCGCGCAGCCGCTGCTGGTATTTGCCGTAGACCTTCGCCACCAGCCGCGGCAGCTCTGCGGGATCACCGTCGGCGTCCTCCGCCGCCTTGTCGGGGCCTATCAGCTCGTTCTTCAGGTTCGAGATCGCCGTCGAGAGCAGCCGCGCCGAGAACTTCTTGGTGTCGATCTGCATATCCTTGGAGATCATCGTCAGCAGTCGCCGAGAGTCATCCGCGTCGTAGATGGAGAAGTTCGAGTTCAGACCGGGCAGCAGCGCAGCCTGCGCGCGCAGAATCCGCACGCAGCTCGAGTGGAACGTCGAGACCCACATGGCGTTCGCTTGCGGTCCCACGAGTCCGGCGACTCGCTCGCGCATCTCGCAGCAGCCTTGTTGGTGAACGTGATGGCCAGCACCTGGCCGGGTGACACTCCTCGCTCGGCCAGCAGATACGCGATGCGACGCGTCAGCACCGCCGTCTTGCCCGACCCGGCTCCGGCCACGATGAGCAGCGGAGATCCGGTGTGCACGACGGCCTCACGCTGCTGAGGATTGAGCCCTTCCAGCAGTGCGTCGGACGAGGTGTTCTGTCGGGACTGGAGGCCCTGGAGGAATGTGTTCATCGTGTGGTCAGGTTACCGGCGCGTACCGACAAACCCACATCCCGTGGTCGTCGGCCGAACCGACGACTTTTCAGGAGGGTTGACCCGTGGCACACTGGATCGGTGATCGAAAAAACCGTACGTCATCGCCTGCATCGGGTCGGCCGTTGTTCGGCCGCGCGTGCAGGAGCCTGTCGATAGACGCAACGCCCGGTTCCGGACGGGAACCGAACGATCGGCGATGCAGTTCCGAATACGAAAGGCGTAACGGTGACGGACGACGCAACGATCCAAGATGTGACCCGAGGAGAGACGATGGCCATGACGACGAAGATCGACTCAGAGACCGCATTGCCCACCAGCGAAGCCGAGATCAACGACCTGCGTCAGGAAATCGACCGCCTCGATGCCGAGATCCTCGCCGCAGTGCGACGTCGTTCCGAGGTCTCGCAGATCATCGGGCGCACCCGCATGGCCTCCGGCGGACCGCGCCTGGTTCACAGCCGTGAGATGAAGGTTCTCGAGCGTTTCAGCAGCTTGGGCCAGGAAGGCCACACGCTGGCCATGCTCCTGCTCCGTCTCGGCCGCGGTCGTCTCGGCCACTGATTCCACCCCGGGTCGGGCGCGCCGTGTGCGCACCCGACCTGCGTTCGTTCACTTCAGAGCGATGTACTTGGTCTCGAGGTACTCCTCGATACCCTCGGATCCGCCTTCACGGCCGAATCCCGATTCCTTCACCCCACCGAACGGCGCAGCCGCGTCCGAGATCACTCCGCGGTTGACGCCCACCATGCCACTGTCGATGGCGTCGGCCACCCGTAGCGCACGATCGAGACTCTCCGTGTAGATGTACGACGCCAAGCCGTACTCGGTGTTGTTGGCTGCGTCGATACCTTCCTGCTCGGTGTCGAAGCCGACGATCGGAGCCACCGGCCCGAACACCTCTTCCTTCAGGATTCTCGCCTCGGCAGGCACCTCGGTGAGGACGGTCGCCGGGTAGAAGTAGCCGTCGCCGCCCGGCGCTGTGCCCCCGAGCGCCACCGTCGCGCCCTTGGCCACCGCGTCGTCGACCAGCTCCTGCACGGTCTCGAGCTGATCGGCGTTGATCAGCGGTCCGAGCTTCGTATCGGGGTCGACGCCGGGGCCGAGCTTCATCTCGGTCATCTTCGCCACGAGTTTGGTGGTGAACTCCTCGCGCACGCTGTTGTGCACGTGCAATCGGTTCGCCGCGGTGCAGGCCTCTCCGCCGTTGCGCATCTTCGCGAGCATCGCACCGTCCACCGCGTCGTCGATGTTCGCGTCGTCGAACACCACGAACGGTGCGTTGCCGCCGAGCTCCATCGAGGTGCGCAGCAGCCGGGTCGCGGACTTCTGGACGAGAGACTTGCCGACGCCCGTCGAGCCGGTGAAGGTGAGTTTGCGCATCCGCGGATCCTCGATGAGGGGTCCGGTGACGTCGCCGGACTTCGACGTCGTCAGCACCGAGAGCACACCTTCGGGCAAGCCGACCTCGTCGAAGATCTGAGCCAGCAACAGCATCGTCAGTGGGGTCTCACGAGCGGGCTTGACGACGATGGTGCAGCCGGCGGCCAGAGCGGGCCCGATCTTTCTGGTACCCATCGCCAACGGGAAGTTCCACGGGGTGATCGCCAGTACCGGCCCCACCGGCGCCTTGGTGACGAGGATTCGTCCATTGCCCGCCGGGGCCGGGGTGTAGCGACCGCCGATGCGTACTGCCTCCTCGGCGAACCAGCGAAAGAACTCGGCACCGTACTTCACCTCGGCCTTGGATTCGGCGAGGGCCTTACCCATCTCCAGGGTCATCAGCAGCGCGATGTCGTCGGCGCGTTCGGTGACCTTCTCGAATGCCGCTCGAAGAATTTCGCTGCGCTCGCGGGCAGGTGTTGCCGCCCAGCTCTTCTGCGCCGCTGCGGCTGCGTCGAGCGCCTTCATCGCGTCGGCAGGCGATGCGTCGGCCACCTCCGTCAGGGGCCGCCCGGTGGCCGGATCGTTCACCGGGAACGTCTTACCTCCTTCGGCGTCGACGGCCTTTCCGCCGATCCACAGTTTTGCCGGAATCGAATCGATCAATGCACGTTGGTCCATACCGTCCATGATGCCTCCGCAGCGCCCGACGCAAACGAGAACGACGCGCGCGCGGTGCCGCCCCGCATTAGTGTTGGCTCGTATGAGCGTCGATATCACCGGCACGGATGCCTGGCAGAAGCTGACCGATCACCATTACGCGATTGCCGATACTCATCTTCGAACTCTGTTCGCCGATGACGCCGACCGAGGTCGTACGTTCACCCTCGAGGCCGCGGACCTGCACATCGACTACAGCAAGCACCGCATCACCAGTGAGACCCTCGCATTGCTCGTCGAACTGGCCCGTACCGCCGATGTCGAAGGCAAGCGCGACGCCATGTTCGCGGGCGAGCACATCAACACTTCCGAGGACCGCGCCGTTCTGCACACCGCGCTGCGTCTGCCGGCCGACGCTTCCCTGACCGTCGACGGCCAGAACGTGGTTGCCGATGTACACGAAGTCCTCACGGCCATGGGCGAATTCACCGATCGAGTGCGTTCGGGCGAATGGGTCGGTGCCACGGGCGAGAAGATCTCCACCGTCGTCAACATCGGCATCGGCGGATCCGACCTCGGACCGGTCATGGTCTACAACGCGCTCCGCCACTACGCGGACGCCGGGATCTCCGCGAAGTTCGTCTCGAACGTCGACCCCGCCGATCTGGTCGGTGCACTCGACGGACTCGACCCCGCGTCGACGCTGTTCATCATCGCGTCCAAGACGTTCTCCACCCTCGAAACGCTGACGAACGCGACCGCGGCCCGGCGCTGGCTCGTCGATGCGCTCGGTGAGGACGCCGTCGCCAAGCACTTCGTCGCCGTGTCCACCAATGCCGAGCGGGTTGCGGATTTCGGTATCGACACCGCCAACATGTTCGGTTTCTGGGATTGGGTGGGCGGACGCTACTCCGTCGATTCGGCAATCGGGTTGTCGGTCATGGCCGTTGTGGGCAAGGAAGCGTTCGGCGAGTTCCTCGACGGCTTTCATCGCATCGACGAGCACTTCCGCACCACACCGCTGGCCGAGAACGCGCCGGTTCTGCTCGGCCTCGTCGGCCTGTGGTACAGCTCCTTCTTCGGCGCGGAAACCCGTGCGGTGCTGCCGTATTCGAATGACCTCTCCCGTTTCGCGGCGTACCTGCAGCAGCTGACGATGGAGTCCAACGGCAAGTCCGTCAAGGCCGACGGATCCCCCGTCACCACGCCGACCGGCGAGATCTTCTGGGGCGAGCCGGGCACCAACGGCCAGCACGCCTTCTACCAATTGCTGCACCAGGGAACACGTTTGGTGCCTGCGGACTTCATCGGATTCGCCGAACCCACCGACGATCTGCCCACCCGCGACGGCACCGGCTCGATGCACGATCTGCTGATGAGCAACTTCTTCGCCCAGACCAAAGTGCTCGCATTCGGCAAGACCGCCGAGGAGATCGCCGCCGAGGACACTCCGGCAGATGTGGTGCCGCACAAGGTGATGCCCGGCAACCGTCCGTCCACCTCGATCCTCGCCCCCAAGCTCACGCCGTCGGTGGTCGGCCAGTTGATCGCCCTGTACGAGCACCAGGTGTTCGTCGAAGGCGTCGTCTGGGGAGTCGACTCCTACGACCAGTGGGGCGTGGAACTCGGCAAGACTCAGGCACTCGAACTGACGCCGGTACTCACCGACACCGAAGCTCCTGCCACGCAATCGGATTCATCCACCGACGCACTGGTGCGCTGGTACCGCTCGCAGCGGGGTCGTTCGGTCTAGGGGCCACTCCGTCGCGAATCAGCTCCCCACT